>JAEWVM010000061.1 GCA_023396615.1 Spirochaetota bacterium
CGGGATTTGCTCATAAAACCTCAGCTAACGAACAATTATATAATGATTAACCCCAGAAATCAAATATAATTTTTAAGTTTCCGCACGGAGGCGGAAACACAGCCCGCGAGAGGAGCTTTAGCTCCCAGCGGGACAACGCAAAGTTCACCTTTGAGTTTACAACGTGAAGTATAATTAAAGTTATAATCGAAGCAGGCACGATGCCTGCTGAGATAAAGAAATTATTTATTGATACCAAAATTAAATCCGCATGGATGCGGAAACTTACGAGACGCTTTCTTTGCGACGTCGTGTCGCATATTGAAGCGTCTCGTTTGTCGGGGTCGTTCCGACTGCCCGCGAGATGGTCGTAGACCATAGCGGGACAACGCAAGGGTTACCTCGGAGGTAATTGCGATAATAATATTGATAACATTTATCGAAGCGAATAGGATGTTCGCTGCGATAAAGAAATAATTTATTGATACCAAAATTAAATTCGCACGGAGGCGCAAACTTACGAGACGCTTTTGTTGCGACTTTTATCATCACGATGATGATGACGAGACTCGGTGACAGGATGTCACAAAATGAGTCGAGCAGTCGCATATTGAAGCGTCTCGTTTGTCGGGATCGTTCCGACTATCCGCGAGATGGTCATTGAGATGTGTCAAAGAGAACACTGTCACTATACGTATATCCATTTAAAAAGCCGGTTCAATGAACCGGCTTTTTATTGTTATTCTTTGATGTTTAGCTGTGTATTGACTTTATCAAGTTGTTCCTTCATTTTCGCATTATCGACATTGCCTTGTTTAGATATAACCATAGTATAAATAAAGTTAAGAGATTTATTTGATTTATCTTTCATATCTTTATACTTGGAATTTATTCCGATTATATTAGTAGTGTCATCTTCTTTGTAAGGTTCCTGATCATATGGATGTTCAAAAGCTAAAGCCGTTTTCCAGTCTTTCTGATAGCTTTCAGGAAGTCTTGAATCAGGTTTAAGCATTTTAAATATACCTATAACGTTCGGCTTATTATCTTCAGCAAGAACAAGTGTCCTCATATCCCATACGACTTTTTTATCCTCATGGTAAAACCCGAATTTAACGGCTAATTTTGTATCATCTTCAATTTTAACAATATCAGAATCAGCCTTGAATGAATATTTTTTCGTTGTAAAATTAAAACTTTTATTTTCAACAAACGAAAAATTGATATCAGAAAATATTTGCGGCAGCTGATTTTTCAATTCCATAAATTCTTTCCATTCTTTAAGTTTGCCGTAATAGGAAATATGAACGAAATCGAGTATTTTTCTCAAGTCATAATTACTTTCTTCTAAATCCGAAGTACCGCATTCGAGCATAATAACTGAAACACCCTGAGGAGTTAGTGTAGAATAGCTGATAATAACATCATCAGAATATTCAAGCAGCCATAAACACATACGCCATTTTCTTTTATAGGAATCAATATATTGTTCTACTTTAATCGGATCTCCCATCCCTGTTATACGGACTTTTTCATTTCCAATAGTTCTCGGTATATTTACTCCCTCAAGAAAAAGTTTCATCTCAGCTTTCGGATTATTCGCAAATTCTTTTAATTTCATATTATCCGGTTTTGTGATATCTGCAAACAATAAACGGCCGAAAACTCTTGAAGTTTCAACTGCTCCGTTGTTTTTAAGTTTTGAGCTTTCATATTTCAAATTTGAAATATACCATTTAAGATCATCTTTATCTTTAAACATTATTTGAGGAAGTACTGAAGAAGAAAAACTATTTAGCGGAAGTATCGAAGATTCACCTTCGGGAAACATCTCATCCGATTTGCTTTTTAAAAATTCATCCATCTTCTTCTCATAAAATGAATTATATTTTGCCTTATAATCTTTAATTATGTCTTTGTATTTTTTTGGAAGTGATACTTCATAATCAAAATTTGTCATTTTGCTGGTATCAGGAATTAAACAAAACCCGAACTTAAGCTGTAAATGAAATAGCCCCGTCTTACTTTTAACATTAGACATTTCTTTGATTGGAAGTGAATATGTAATATTATCTTTACGTGCTAAATTAATACCTATAACATCACAATTTTTATCAAGAAGCGGTCCGCCGCTGTTTCCGGAATTAACATCCGAAGAACTTCTTAACAACTTAAATTTATTTGATTCAGCCTCTGCTATAGTTCCGATCAGATCTCCTTTACGGATAACAACACCTTCACCGTAAGCATTGCCTACAGAGTAAACCATTTCATTAATTTCATAATTAGTATTTATATTAAACCATTTGGTAAACTTTTTATTTTTTACTTTAAATTTAATAAAATCACGGTGAGTATCAAATGATTCTATCGTGTCTAACTCAAAAACATCTCCGTTCGCATCTCTGATGAAAAATTTCGGATACATCATAGAAGCCCTTCTGAGGTCAATAACATGAAATGCAGAAACCAATTCTGTTTCAGATATTGAAAAAGCTGTTCCGATTGAATAATATTTATCAACACGTATATTATAAGGAATTGAATCCCACGGAAGTTCTTTTTCGTACGTAAGAGAATCATTAACCGGTTTTTCAACCACTACTTCAAAACAAGAATTGTAAATTAAATCTTTTTGCGCTTTACTTAGGTCATTTACTTGAGATTTATTTTGCCCGGATGCACAAGATAATATCACAAGTATCGGCAGAATTAATAGCTTTTTCATTCAATACTCCATAAATAATTAGACTAAACTGTTAAATACTGTAAAAATACTATGTACATTGATTTGTCAACTATTAGTATAAAATTGATACTTTCTTTTTTTCGACAAAAAGAAAGTATCGCAAAGAAAAGCCGCTGGGGATATCCCCAGTCCCCTTAACTTCTTTTTCTCTCATTCATCTCAATTCAAAGTGCTTAGCGCACTTTGGTGAATTCTGAAATTAATCATCTTAAAATATCATTACGCGTTTATTCGCTGCGCTCAGCATACGCGTAATTTATTCTATGCCACTATGCTCAGTTCTGATCAATTTACCCAGATTTAGACAGTCACTCATTCCTTGCCCCGGCTTCTGATAAACGGATCCTTATGCCTCATTGAGGTACAATGAAGACATAAGGCTGCTTATCCGTAAGCCGGTTGGAAATTTATTCTGTTCAAAGAAATCCCCCTGTTTCGCTTTTAAAAAATTAAGCAAAACGAGATAAAAAATAAGAGACAAAAACTCCCTGTAGAATATAATAATTAAAGGGGTTTTTATGTCAAAGA
>JAEWVM010000104.1 GCA_023396615.1 Spirochaetota bacterium
CGCCTTTGATAATATTAAACGAAAGCTTTTCAAATAGAAGATTGCCTTCTTCGTAGCCGAACGAAAGATCTTCAGCTGTAGAAAGAAGCTTTCCCGAAAAAGGCGCACTTGAAAAAGTAAAATCAAGATTTTCAAGCGAAGCGAGTTTGTCGCGCTTTTCCATTTTATCAAGCATCTTGATTCTTGACTGAACCATCCCGGCAAGGCGCGCCTTGGCCCGGAAGCGGCGTATGAAAAGTTCGGCATCGCGCCTTTTCTTCTCGTCATTTATTCTGGTCTTTTCATATATCTCTTCTTCTTTTGCAATCTGCTCATACAGCTTTTCTGTATTGCCTACAATCTTGCGCAGACTCTGCCGGTGAATCGCCGCCGTATGAGTTACGATATTGTCCATAAAGCTTCTGTCATGTGTAATCAGAAGAATCTCACCCTTCCACTCGCGCAGAAAAGAAGCAAGCCATCTTATCGACGAAATATCGAGGTAGTTTGTCGGCTCGTCAAGAAGCAGAAGATTCGGCTCAGATATCAGAACCTTGGCAAGATTAATCCTCACCTGAAAACCGCCTGAAAACAGCTCAGGCTTTTTGTTCATGTCTTCTTTACTGAAACCGAGACCGAAAAGAATCTTCTCGACCATCCACTGACCTGTTTCGGATGTAATTTCGGATGAAGCCTCTTCAAGAAGAGTATTCTTGGAAAAAGTCAGATGCTGTTTAACGTAACCGTATGTGTAATCCTTGGGGAATTCAATAGTTCCCTCGTCGGGAGAATCGAGCCCGCAAAGAATGCGCATCAGTGTTGTTTTTCCGTGACCGTTTTTTCCGACGAGTCCGACTCTTTCTTCTGAATTTATATTGAAGCTAATCTCTGAAAAAAGCGACTTTGCTCCGAATGATTTTGAAATATTATTTATACGTACCATGATATCACCGCAGATAATTCAAAAAGCAAAACAAGCATATGTGTCAAATAATTTAATTCCGGCATGCAGTTTTTAAGCATGCCGGAATTGGTACTGCTTTTTCAAAACGCTATGCGCGACAAAAGAGACAACATCAGCCGAGCTTCATTTTTTTTCCTGTTTTCATGTAATGTTCGATCATTTTAGGAAGTCTATCCATCAGAGCCGGCAGGTTATTTTTTTCGAAATCACCAACAAATGCATTACCTTTATCACTGAGTCCTGTTATAATGTAGTTTGATGCAATAGAGCATTTTTGCGGACTTTCTGCAGTAACAGTCATTTCCCAGTGAACAACAGCGTCCATTTCCGCGAGAAATTTGACATACTCGACATTTCTGTTTTCGAGACTATACTTCGACGCAATCCAAACAGAACGGCCTTCACCGGGAACATCTGTAGTAAAAATGCATGATCTCTCGGCAATTCCCGAGTCTGAATAAATCAAAGTGTGCACGTTCTCCCATCCTTCAATCCAGTCCAATTCCTTAGTCGGACACAGAAGAAGGAATACCTTTTCCGGATCGTGATTAAAACTCCAGCTGACTTTTTTTACGGCACGCCTGCCGTTAAATTTCTTCTGCATAACATCTCCTTTTAACGGATAATCCGTTATGCAGAGAAAAGTAAACTATGAAGCTGTAGACAGGTCAATAGCCGGATTGAAAAAAATATTTTTTTTATAAACTGTTACCGGAACGAATGGTAAATTTTTCAACCATGGAAAGAAGTTCCTGCGCGTGAGAACTCATCTCTTCACCGGCCGAGGCTGTTTCTTCGACAAGACCGGCATTATGCTGAGTAACGGAATCGAGTTCGACTATTGCCGTATTTATCTGATTGATGCCTGTGCGCTGTTCTTCGCTTGATGCGGCAATCTCGCCTACATGATTTCCGACGATTCTTATTCTTTCAACTATAGAGCGGAGAGCTTCACCGCTTTTAGCCGAAAGCTCTGAACCTCTTGAAACCTTATTTATAGAATCTTTTATCAATTCAGAAATTTCCTTTGCGGCACCGCCTGATCTCACAGCGAGATTGCGGACTTCACCCGCGACAACGGCAAAACCGCGCCCGGTTTCTCCGGCTCTTGCCGCTTCAACGGCCGCGTTAAGCGCGAGAAGATTAGTCTGAAAAGAAATTTCATTTATGACCCCGGTAATCTGCTCTATCTTAACGCTCGAATCGCTTATTTCATTTATGGCATTGACGGCATCGTTTACGGTCTCGCCGCCCTTCTCTGCTTCTGCCGTAACCTCTTTTGCCAGACGGTCGGCATTAATTGAATTATCCGCGTTGCGGTTTATTGCGGCACTCGTCTGTTCAATCGTCGAAGCAATTTCTTCAAGCGATGATGCCTGCTCTGTCGTGCGCTGAGAAAGATTTTCATTTCCGGAAGCAATCTCCTGAACGGAACGGATGAGACTCTTGGCGGAAGTAACGATTCCGCCTATAAGATGTTCGAGATTATCCGCGGTTTTATTGAGTTCATCCGCAAGAATTCCGAGTTCATCCTTCTGATTCAAATCTATTCTTTCGGTAAAATCACCGACGGCAATTTTGCGAGCGAAATCGAGACCCTTGTTTACAGGGCCTGATACCGAACGGGCAAGAACGAAAGTTATCAAAGCGGCAACAATAATTGAAATAACCAGCATAAACATATTTATTTCAAAATCACGTCTGGCTTGAGCGTACTGTTCGTTTCGAAGTTCCTTTGCAGCCTTGTCCTGATAATCAAGTATAGCCTGCATCGCTTTTTTTAAAGTATCATATCCCTTTTCCCATTCGACAATCGTAAGCTCTGCCTTGCGTACTTCTCTCGCGTCAATTTCTTTACCGAATCTGTCAGTAACGCCGGCGAGAGAAGTTCTGATATTCATCCATTTATCTGTAAGACTTTTTTCTTCGGCATTGATTGCCGAATTTGAAGTGTACTCATCCCAGTGTTTCATGTATTCGGCGCGCAGAAGTTTTGATTCATCCCTGATGGGTTCAATTCCTTCCCATCTGCCGATTTGAGCGAGAACAAGCTGACGGTAAATATTAGTCTGCATCTGATATATATTTCTTGAAATTATCTGAAGCGCGATAACAGAACGGAATCTATGCGAATAAATCTTTTCATACGATTCAACCTGATTCTGCTG
>JAEWVM010000122.1 GCA_023396615.1 Spirochaetota bacterium
GTGTATTACTGATCTTCTCTCATAATGTTCCAAGGTCAGCTGTTTAGATTTAAAAATGTCCTTATTGAAAATTTCTTTCATCTTTTTACCGAATTCCTGATCAAGAATGACTGCATTAATCTCCAGATTATAATTAACACTTCTGCGGTCAAGGTTCGCTGACCCGATAGTTGACCAGATTCCGTCTATCACAGCTGTTTTTGCGTGCAGAACAGAATAGTCGTATTCGAAGATTTTAACACCATGCTTCAAAAATCCTTTATAAAGATACATTCCTGCGTATCTTACTATCGGTATATCAGTCTTTTTGGGAAGAATAAGACATACATCTACTCCCTTCATTGCAGAATTAATCAATGCCCTGTATATTTTTGAATCAGGTACAAAATAAGCATTTGTAATGTAGATAAATTCTTTTGCGTTTCTGATAGCTGAAAGATAAGATTCTTTTATTGGTTTAATATTTCTTCTGGTCTTACTTGAAAGAATCATAACAAGCTTTCCGTCCTGTTTGCTTAATTCCGGGAAATAAGAAGCAAAATCAGAAATTATTCCGCCGCTGCGTATATAGTTTTCCATAAAAAAATACTGGATATCTTTAACGGCAGGTCCTTCTATTTTAATGTGAGTATCCCGCCACTCATCTCCCTGATATTTTTTCCCGGCATATTCATTTCCTATGTTCATGCCGCCGATAAATGCAGTTTTACCGTCAATAACCATAAGCTTTCTGTGATCACGGAGATTTATTTTAAATATTTTTCTGATATTTAATATAGGATGAAATTCAATAATATCAATGCCTGATGATTTCATAAATTCGAAAAGTTTTGAATTTGTTTGCACTGATCCGACTGAATCATATATAAGATTAATTTCAACACCCCGAATCGATGCTTTTACAAGCTCCTTTGCAATTAGCCATCCTATATTATCACTGTTAAAAATATAAGTTTCAAGATTAATGCTTTTTTTTGCTTTTTTAATTGAAGATAATATCAATGAAAAACATTCGTCTCCGTCTGTTATAACATTAATAGTGTTTCCTCCAGATAGACCGCCGATTCTGAGTTTTCTCATCTCTCTTAAATACTTAGGAAGAAAGTAGCGGTTTTTTAACGATTTAAAATGTAAAATGTTATTGAAATCGGTCATTTCGTTAAGACAGCTCTTTTTTTCTTGGCTTTAGTTTCGATTTTAAAATCAATTATATCATTGAAAATAACTTTAATTGAAATTATTTCCCCCGGATCGGCTGATATAATTTTCGATGACAAACTGTCTTCAATTTCTGATTGAATTATTCTTCTTAAAAATCTTGCACCGTACTCATCACTAAAACCTTTTTCTGCGATATAATCAACAACTTCCGAATTAAAATCAATAGCTATTTTTCTTTCCAAAAGAGTATTCTTAATTTCATTAAACATTAAAATCACTATTTCTTTTATATCAGATCGGTTTAAATGCGAAAATGCTATTATTTCATCAATTCTGTTTATAAACTCTGGATTAAATGATTTTTTAACTTCATCAAAAGCTTTTACGTTTTCTTCGATAGAGCTCCCGGCAAATCCGAGTTTTCCGGTACGGTCGAATCTCGAATTACCTATATTTGACGTCATTATTATCAATGTGTCACGGAATGAAATTTTGTTACCGGAATTATCTGTTAATTCACCTTCATCAAATATTTGAAGTAAAATATTGAAGAAATCAGGGTGAGCTTTTTCAATTTCATCGAATAGAATTACGCAATACGGCTTTCTTTTGATTTTTTCCGTGAGTTGTCCGCCATCTTCATAGCCGACGTAACCCGGAGGTGAGCCGGCAAGACGTGACACAGCATGTTTCTCCATATATTCACTCATATCTATTCTAATAAGTGAGTTGTTATCCCCGAAATAATTACGTGCAAGAACTTTAGCCAGCTCTGTTTTTCCGACTCCGGTAGGTCCTGCGAAAAGAAATATTCCAATTGGTCTGTTCGTTCTGCGGAGACCTGCAGTCGATCTTCTTAACGATCTGCAAATAGAAGATATTGCAGACTCTTGACCGATTATCTCCTTCTGCAAATATTTTTCAAGATTCAAAATTTTATTTTTATCTTCAAAACCCATTTCTGCAACAGGAATTGAAGTTGATTGAGATACTATTTTTTTAATGCAGTCTTCTGTGACTGTTACGGAATATTTTCCGGTTCTGTTTTTCCAATCCATAATTTTTTTAGAAAAATCTTTTTTTAACTTTATAATTTCATCTCTGACAAAAGCCGCTTGTTCATATTTTTGATTCTCTACATATAACATTTTTTCAGATTTTTTTTCGTCTATAATTTTTTCAATTTGTGAAATATCTTCGGGTTTAAATGAGTTATCAAGTTTAGCTTTTGCGCCTGCCTCATCAAGAAGATCAATCGCTTTATCCGGAAGAAATCTGTCGCGGATATATCTTGCAGATAATCTGGCTGCAGCATCAATAGCCGAATCTTCATATTTTACTTTATGGTGCTGTTCAAATGATTCTTTAAGTCCGGCCAATATTTTAACAGTACCTTCAATGGAAGGTTCCTTTACAAGTACAGTCTGAAATCTTCTTTCCAAAGCGGCATCCTTTTCTATATACTTTTTATACTCTTTAAGAGTGGTTGCGCCTATACACTGAATTTCGCTTCTGGCAAGAAAAGGCTTAAGAATATTTGCAGCATCAATTGCTCCTTCAGCAGCACCCGCTCCCATTATTGTATGAAGCTCGTCGATAAAAAGAATTATATTGGCAGAATTCTTTATTTCATTAATAATCTTTTTTAATCTGTCTTCAAATTCTCCACGGTATTTTGTTCCGGCAACTATTGATGCAATATCAAAAGAAAGTATTATTTTATTGATTAATACATCCGGAACATTTTTACAGGCGATTCTCTGTGCAAGGCCTTCAGCAATAGCTGTTTTACCGACACCCGCTTCTCCGATTAGAACGGGATTGTTTTTGGTTTTTCGTGATAATATTCTGATAACACGATCTATTTCATCTTCTCTGCCGACAACCGGATCAAGAAGACCCTTAGTAGCTTTTTCCGTAAGATTACTTGTATAATCAGACAGAGGGAACGTACTTTTTTTCTTTGAGCCGTTTTCTGAATCGCCTTTTGCATTATTAATTTTATCAATCTCTTCTTTGATTACTTCATAGGAGATTCCGGCTTCAATCAATCCGTCAATTCCTCTGGTTCTTCCTTCTTTGAAAAGAGCAAGAAGTAGATGCTCAGTCCCAGTATAAAGATTTCCGCTGCGGTGTGATTCTTCTTTGGCGTTTTCTACTACGAGATTAAATCTCATACTTGAAGGAATAGCCCCTACAACAAAATTTACATCCCTGTTAAGCAAAGATTTGTCAATTGTACGTTTCAAAAGATCAAAATTTATTCCAAGTCTTCCGAGAATTTTCATAGCTGTTGAATCATGCTCTTTCAGGATTGCCAATAGAATATGTTCAGGATCTATCGTTTCATTTCCAAGTCTTACTGCTTCTGCCTGCGAAACTGAATCAACAATTTTTCTGGCTCTTTTGGTGAACTCAAATATCATCATTCCTCTTTGTAATCAATTTTCTGATTATATCCGCACGATAAGAGTTTTCTTCAGCTAAAGGTATACCTGAAACTGACATTTTATATTTTAAATTATTATGGCCTAATGTAAAAAATAACGGATTAATATCATCCAATGAAATTGTCTTGATAACTGATAAAATGATTCCGCATCTTATATTCGATATATGTTCGAGAGATTCCTGGTGAGAAAGCATTTTTGCTCTTTCAAGAATGCCGAGCGACTTCATAATTTTATCTTCAAATTCAATCTTGTTTTCGGAATAATATTCTTCACGGGTTTCATTCTCCATTTGAATAAGTGTTGAAGATATATCTGTTATTTGAGAAGAAATATCTTCTTCGGATGAACCAAATGAATATTTATTTGAAATTCTATAAATACCAATAGTATTAGACGAAGCTGAATTGTTATAATTTTCAAAAAGTATTCCGGTTTTGCTCAATCGTTTCTGGATTTCAACCGTTGCCTTTATTAAGGACAATACCGGCAAATGAAGAATGGTATAAGCGAATGAGGCTGACCCTGATTTCTGCAAAGAAGACATCACGTGACCGAATTTCTCAGAAAAAGAATACGCTGAAACAGAATTTATTATTTTATCAATTTTAACTGCTTCTTTCAATGCTGATTTTATTGCCAATCCGTTTTTAATTATATTGATGCACAGATGTTCTGAACATAAAAAAGTTAACGAATAGCCTTTGTTTAGATTTACGAGAAATGTCGAATTATCTGTTTTATCTGATTGAATCAATCCCGTTTCGGAAAGATAATCTACATAATCAGAATCACTCTCATTAGACAAGGATAACAGTGATTTGGATTTCAAACTGGGCTTTATTAAATCCTGTTTCTGCTGTATTTTTTCAAAAAAAATTGAATCATCATCGGTCTGAAATGATAGATCTGAAAATGTGCGGTATAATAACAGACCGCTTGAAAGAGCAGATTCAGGTTTTATTCCTGGTTTGAACCATTTGATTGTTTCTTGCAAATTATCTTGCCGCCTGTGAAAGAATTATGTTCATCCTGTCCCTAATAAGCGCGGCCTTTTCATAGTTTTCTTCCATTAGCGACGTTGAAAGCAGTTTTTTCAGGGAATAAATATCATCTGTTTCGATATCGTCTTGTGAGAGAGTATGTTCATAATTGTCGCATCTTTCATAATTTTCGGGAACTCGGCCTGTATATCCGTTAAAATTTGGTTTAATATTTCTAATCATCTGTTCAAGAGCATCAGAAAAAACGCTATAACAGTTCTGGCAACCGAGTTTATTTTTTCTGCTGATATCTGCAAAAGTATAAGAACAGCTAGGACAGATCTTTACATCTTCTCCTTCCTGGATTGTTTCACTGTCAAGAAAAGATAGAATATCGGGTATAGACAGCGAAAAAGAGCTTAGCTTGGAATTCAGACCTATCTCTCTAGCGCAAACCTCGCATAAATGAATTTCACTTTTGACGCTTTTAATAATCTCTGTAAGATGTACTGAAGCCTCATTTTTTTTGCATCTTTCACAAATCATTACCAACTTCCACTCATATATGATTAGTTACATTTCATTAATATCAAAAAAAACATATTTTGTCCATAAAAAAACGCTGTTTCCGGTTTTAAGCAAAACGATTAATCGTATGTTAAATAGAAACAGCGCTTTGTTAATCAACAAATGATTATTTTACAATAATTTTAATTTTTTTGTCTTTATAAGGATTTTCTTCCTTCTTCCATGGTTGATAATACTGAAGAACTATTTCGCCTTGACCGGATTTTACTGCTTTTATTCTAAAAATCTGATAATCAAATCCGCCTGCCAATTGCGTATCGTCAGTAATCACTTCATTTTCAGAAACAATTTCAATGACATCCGGCTTTTTTTCAACAGACCATTTATATCCGGTTGACAGCTGAGACTTAACAGACAATGATATTGTTTCACCGTTATTTAATGTAACTGTTTCTTCTTTGTCGCCAATTTTAATTATACGGGTATCAGAAGCACAGGAAACAAATACTCCAAAAATAATCAGAAGAAGATACTTCATTCTATTTACCTACCGTTATATAAGATGCACCGCGTCCGATATTATTGCATCCATACTCAATCCACATATAACCTTTCTCTCCCCAATCTTCACCCCATGAATTTTTTATGAGAAAAGATTTTTTTGAATCATCCCATCCGACTATAACTATCGCATGATTTGTGTCATATTGATTGCTGACTTTTGCAAATTCATCGAATATTCCACCGGTATAAGCCTGGAAGGCCGGTGTAACTTTTACACTCGCGGCAACAGGGCCATATTTCGCTACAGCTTCTTTTATTTGTTTAACGGTTGGAAATTTCCCGTCATTTATTGCTTTCCATTCAACAACACGGTATTTTGACGTTAGAACTCCACCGCATGAAGAATTTTTTGCTTTGTACGGTTTCATTTTTTCTTCAACTGCCCCGTTATCCATAAGAAATGCAAAAACACTCCAATAAGATCCTCCGTCGCAGCTTCCTGCATCACGGCCGTCAGATAAAACAGCGCAGTCAACAATATACTGTTCAGACATATCAAGAGCTGTTTTATAATTAATTAAATAAACACTTTCATAAACTGCCATAGCTGCGAAAGCCCAACAGCTTCCGCATAGTCCCTGAAATCTGATTGGAGTCAGCATTCCCTTGTCGCGCCAATTAAATGCTGATTGGTTAGGATCAACAGATATAAGAGGTACCGGAATTATCGGAATAGGATCAGGCTTAAGAGGAGTAACAGGTTTTTCAGGTGTTACCGGTTTGTCATTAATTCCTGGTTTAGGTAAAACAATCGGTTCAGACGGTTTCGGTTTTTCCACGGGTTTAACAGGCTTGGGCTTTTCAATCGGCTGAACAGGTTTAGGCTTCGGTTTCGGTTTTGGAATATTCGGGAGGGGCTTATCTCCGGTAATTTTTGAAATATTCTGTTTTATCGCCCAGGTTATTCCTACCTGAAATTTCTTATTTTCTGCTATAATCTGTTTGCGTATTTCATCTACCTGCTTTTTGGTTTCTTCAAGAGTCTTTGCATCACGGCTTTTCTGATCCTTAACTGCATTAAAAATAGAATCCCGCATATTCTGTGAAAAAATAATCCCGCTTGTAAGCAGGAGAGTTGAGACAGCAAAAACTAATTTTTTCATCATTTACTCCTTCTTAATTTATTATGAGACATGCATTATTACATATTGTTACAGTTATCATTAAATCATGAGCTGAATTATTTACAGCAAATATGCCGTTATGTTCATGATTATAATAAACTATAGACTTAATCAGGGTTTAAATCAACTATATATTTTGCTCTGCAAGACGGATTCAATAGCTTCTTTTACCATCTCTATTGTATAAGGTTTTACTATTATGCCGTTAAATCCATAACTCTTAAAATCAGCCATTATTGGGTCATTTGAATATCCGCTTGAAACTATTGCGATTGAAGTCGGATCAATATCCCGTATTTTTTCTAGAACATACAATCCGCCGTGATCTCCAGGTATTGTTATATCCAATATCACAAATTTATATATCTGACCTGATTCTTTTGATGATTTAAACATACTTACCGCTTCATCACAAGAATCAATAATATCAACTTCATATCCGATTCTTTTGAGAATCATGGAAGCCGTTTCCCTTACCTGGATATCATCATCAAGAACAAGAACTTTACCTTCATGAACTAAATTGCTTATTTCCTTGGATATGATTGATTTTTGAACAGGATCATCGGTTGAAGGCAGAAAAACCATAAAAGTAGTTCCGCTTGATTCACCTGATATTACACGTATACCGCCCTCATGTTTTCTTACAATAGAATAAACAGTTGCGAGTCCAAGACCATGACCGTCTGCTTTTGTCGTAAAATACGGATCAAATATTCTTGAAACGTTTTCAGGAGATATTCCCCTGCCCTGATCAACGAAAGAAATTCTTATGTATTTCCCGTCCTTAATATCGGTTAACGTTTCATTTATTGCTTCATAATTCTCAATTCTGGAAGTTAATACGCCTCCGCCGGGCATAGCCTGCCTTGCATTAATGATCAGATTGTTAAATACTTGGCTTATTTGTGAATCGTCATATGAAACAGTAAAAAGATTTTCTTCGGCCTCGAAGACATAACGTATATTTGAACCTCTAAGCAGAAACTCAAGAGACTCTTCAAGTAACAACTTTATATCACCGGTTCTTCTTATCGGAATTCCGCCTTTTGCAAATGTCAAAAGCTGCTGGGTTAAATGACTTGCCCTTTTGGTGGCATTTTCCGCTTCGGTAAGATACTTAACCGTAAGTTCGTCAAGTGTGTTGTTTAAGCGTGAAAGATTTATGTTACCCATTATTGCAGTAAGGATATTGTTGAAATCATGTGCTATTCCTCCGGCAAGAACACCGAGTGAATCAAGCTTCTGCTTCTTTAATATTTCTTCTTCAAGAATTTTCTTTTCTGTAACATCTCTAAAAACCAAAACTACTCCGATTATCTGACTTCTTCTGTCAAGTATCGGTGCTGCACTGTCGGCAATGGATATTTCATTACCGTATCTTGAGATAAGAATGGTATTTCCGGATAATGCTTCAATTTGTCCTGTTTCGAGTACTTTTAAAACCGGCGAATCAACAACCGATCTTGTGACTTCATTGATAATATTAAAAACTTCTTTTATCGGAAGACCTTTTGCTTCCTGGCTTGTCCATCCTGTTAATTTTTCAGCTATTGAATTCATGAAAACGACATTGGCATTAATGTCGGTACTTATTACGGCATCCCCTATACTTCTTAATGTTACCGCCAGTCTTTCTCTTTCATCCGCGAGTTCTTCTTCTGTGAGTTTTTGAATAGAAATATCGTTTATTAAATAGATTCCGCCTGTAGAAAGATTGGCATAATATAATTCAAAATAAGTTTTTTTAACAGAATCATGAAAACACATCTCTACTGGTCTAAAGTACCCTGTTTTAAGATAAATTGAATATGAACCTTCCCACAAATTTCTGATTTTACGGTTTCCGCTTCTGGCAGATATTGATTCCCAAAGCTGCTGAACAGATTGAATGTCCAAATCTATTTCTATATTTTTTTGAAATACATTATTCTTATATATTATTCTTCCGATCTTATCTGCTACAATCAGCGCCATCGGCATTGATTCAATAATGCCTCTTAATTCATTTTCATTTGCTTTAAGGGCATGCTGAGCTAATTCCTTTTCTCTTATTTCACGTTCGAGATTAATCGTCTTAAATTCAAGTTCGCTCAAAAGTTCTTCTCTTTTAACCATGTATTCGCGTAAAGATGTTGCCATAACATTAAAAGCATTGGAGAGCATTCCGATTTCATCATTGCTGCATGCATCAATATGCGCTGAAAGATCTCCCTGTTCAAATTTTTTCATAGCTGAAAGCAGTACATATATCGGATGGATGAGCTTGCCTGATATTTTTATAGACATTACTATTGCACCAATGATGGCTAATATTGCAATTGTTATGCTTATCACAAGAGCGATCATCGAACTCTTTTTTAAATGAATTAGAGAGCTCTCAAGTTCTGATTTTGAATTTACAACAGAACGGTTTAAAAGAGAAATTAAAATATCCTTATTTTCTTTAAACTTTTGTGTTGAATCCTTCTGTAAATATATATTACCGTAAGGCGATTTTGCGAGGCCAATACCGACCTGATAATATAATATAAAATTTGAATTTATATCTTTGAAAAATTCTTTTTTTTCAGGATAATCGCGGATTAAATCATAAATTGAATCATAAAAAAGTTTTGCCTTGAAATCCAAATCTTCAATTTTCTGATTCTTCTTTTCCTGATCGAATAGAATAATATCCCATATTTCCGCATGAAGCGTGTTCACTATTAAAATAGCATCATTAAAACTTTTTTCGGTTCTAAGCTTCTTTTCGAGAATCTCGTTGATATTATCCGAATTATAGTCAAGATACAGGACATTTGCTATAGTTAAGACTGTAAAAACAGAAATAACCATAACATATCCTATAATAACTTTTCGGCGGAAATTCAATTACTTACTCCTCAATAAATCCAAGTAAATAAAGATTGGGGCCTTTCAATTTTTTTGAATAACATTTGAATATTTTTCCTTTGTATTCGAAATCAAAAGGTTTTGCGGATTGTATATTTTCTGCAAGCTTCCTTATTTCGGGAGAATTCTTTTGATAAGAAAGCTTGTATTCTTCATTTGTTACAGGATGATTGGAAAGCTGATCAAGATAATATATTAAACCTACTTCACTTATATCAGAGAAAATTGTTGCTCCCAAAGATTTTGAAATAACCAGAGATTTTTTTGAAACAAGCATCAAAATTTCATCTTTGTTGGAAATCGTTGAATCAGCTAATTCTTTAATTCTAATATCAACCGAAGCTCCCCCGATAAAACCCTTTTCAGTATAAATGGGAGATATTGCCATAATAATCCAGCCATTGCCGACAAGACTTCCGTAAGGCTCAGGCGACCACATTACTTTTTTTTCAGGATTATTTTTTTCAGAAATCATATTCCACCAGTACATTTGGCGCATATCAAGTTTTGGTTTGATTCCGGACATTAAATCCTTATAAGGATATGTCAAAGCTATCGGATCCCCAGTCATAATCCATGACTGGGCAGAAAAAGGTGTTAATTTCTGCGCTTTTATCATTTCTGTCTGAGTATTTTCAAGAAGAAGCATTTTTTTCTTAATATCATCATTTACAGGAACAAAGCCGCTTGTAGCAATAGCGGCCTTGCCGTCATTTTTAAATTTATAATATTGAGTGTTATTAAAAAAACGGTAATTTCCACCCGCTGTTTCATCCATTGAGGAAATATCCAGATTATAATTCTCTGAAGTTAAAAGAAGAACTTCCGTAACGTTATCGAGATTTTCAGCATTTCTTTCAGCAATAATTAAACTTGACTCTATTACAGAGACTATTTTGTCCATTGTCTGTAAAAGTTCATTGTTTTTACTATGTCCGCATGATAAGCAGAAAAAAAATGCCAAAAACAGCAAAAAAGGTTTTTTTATATTGTTCGGAAAATACATCTAACCAACCCGTATGAATTTGCTCAAAAAATTCAGCTTAACTATTATTATTAATATTGCATTATTATTTGCAATACAAAAATAATGCATCAATATATTTTTTAAAGTGATTTTGCAGGTTTTATGAAAGTATGTATCCCGAAATTGTCAGGTTTCTGTCCCGGAGTAAAAACTGCGGAAAATAACCTGATGAATGAAAATAAAAAAAGAAAATTGGTAATAATCGGCAAACTTATTCACAATAACCGGTATATATCTTATCTGTCGGATTTGGGAATTCAAACAACAAGCGATTATTCTGCTATTGATTCTGAATCTGTAGTAGTTATAAGAACTCACGGAATCAATAGATTTACAGAAGAAGAAATAAGAAAACATCACGAAGTACTTGATTTAACTTGTTTTAAGGTTAAAAATCTTCAAAATAAAATTTTAGAAAAATCAAAAGAAGGATTTCACATCATTATAACAGGTAAAAAAAATCATCCCGAAGTACAATCTCTTCTTAGTTATGCAGAAAATTCCGATGTTATTGAAGATGAAAATCTTTCAGATATTTTTTTTAGAAATAACAGAGAATCATTAATAAATAAAAAAGTTTTTATCTGTTCTCAAACCACAAGCTCAAGAGATCTCCTTGCAAAAACTGAAATATTAGCAAAAAAATATCTTCCTGACACTCAAATAGAGATGTTTGATTCGATTTGCTCTATAACTGATCAAAGAGAAAAGCAGGCGATTGAACTTCAGACCAAAGTCAATGCAACAGTTGTTTTAGGCGATAAAGAATCTTCAAATGCCATGAAGCTTTTTAATAATCTACACAAAATAAATAAAAACACATATTTTGCCTCTTCTACAGAAGAACTACTTAAGATTTCTGAAGTTCTGGGAAATGCCGAGTCTATTCAGATAGTATCTTCATCTTCTACACCTAAGTTTGTTGAAGATGAGGCAGTCAAATATTTTGAATCCATACAATGAGGAAAAATAAAGATGAAATACTTAATTCTTATGGCTTTAATCTTTACCTGCAACCACCAGTCAGGTTTATTTGCTCAAGCAGAAGAAAATAATTATGAAGCACTTTTCAATTCCGCCGAAAATACCGTTTTAGTTTCTCGAAATGGAATGTATTCAATTATAAATTTTATCAAGAACAGCAATTCCGATGATTTATCGAATAAATTAAAAAAATCAGAACTGCCGGAAGAAAGTAAAAGAGTTTGGCTGAAATCAGCATGGACGTCATTTCTAGATTATTTTTATACAATTGAATCATTAGAAAACGAACTAAAAACAATTAAGACTTATTCCAGATATACTGAATCAAGAATTTTCCATATTAAAAGAGCTATTTTTCTTGCAAAATACCGTTTTGCACTTGAATTCATAACTGAGATGGAAAAAGACATTGCATTTCATACCATTCTAAATGATAAAATTCCTGAAGAAGGTTTTCCTTCAGGATTATATTCCAAACTTAAATTCAATTATTTGAATGTGATGACAGCTACTGAGTTTGCTGCATATAATACTCTTTCACTTAATTATGAAACACCTAAAAATAAACTCCTTATTTCAGCAATGGATGAAGATTCTAAATATTTATGGAATACCGGTAAAGGGAAAGGAGAAATCCTTACCGCTAAAAATTCATTGCTGATTATAAAAGATGGATTTAAGAAAGCTGTTTTTCCGGTGCAGAAAAATATTTCCGAAACTGCCGGTGATATTAAAATATTACGCCATAATAAAAATTTGATTTCAAAAAAACAGATCGAACAGATAAAAAGCAACCTATTGCCCGGCGATATTTTACTCGAAAGACGGGAATGGTACTTAACTAATGCCGGTATTCCCGGTTTCTGGACACATGCGGCACTTTTTATCGGAACAGCCGAACAGAGAAAAAACTATTTTAATGATAATATTTCTGATTTTCTTAAAAATGAAAGTTATAATGATTTTGAATTATTGTTAAAAGATAAATATCCATTGGCTTACGCAACCTCACTTCAAGTCGACGAATCCGGTTATGAGCGGAGTGTCATCGAAGCAATAAGCGAAGGCGTACTTTTTACATCACTTGAACATTCTGCAGACTGTGATTCAATTGCCGTTTTACGGCCAAAACTTCCCAAGAATGAAATAGCAAAAGCAATCATAAAGGCCTACCATTACAGCGGAAGACCTTATGATTTCGATTTTAATTTTTTAACTGATTCTGCTCTTGTCTGCACCGAGCTGGTTTACAAATCATATGAAACAGCAAATAACGGATCAGGCATACCTTTTATTATGGAAAATGTTGCGGGAAGAAAAATGCTTACAGCAAACGGAATTGCTAAAACTTTTGTATCACAGAACGGCAGCAAAAAGATCTTTGATTTTGTTTTATTTTATGACGGAATAGAGTCAAAAAAGTTATCTGTTATTAATACCGAAAAAGAATTCATAAAAAGCATTAAGCGCGGAAAATGGCACATTTTTACGCAATAGTAATCTAAGGTATGCGTTTTCTAACAGTAACTGATTTTACCGATCTGTTATCCGATTCACTGATAGTTATTTCGCATCCTTCATATATGTATTTCTCTCCGTTCTTTGGAATTTTTCCGGAAAGCCACATTATAAAACCTGCTACTGTGTCATAATTTCTTTTATCTATTTTCAAAGAAAAAATCTTTTCAAAGATGTCAATATCAAGGGAAGCATCTACCAGATATTTTCCTTTTGAAATTTCTGATACGAAATCCTTCGATTCGTGTTCTCTAGTCTGAATTTCACCAAATATTTCTTCGGCAATATCTTCTCTTGTCGCTAGTCCTGTTACTGCACCGTGTTCATTAACAACAAAAACCATCATTATTCCGTTGTTTAAAAATTCGTGATAAAGTTCATAAATCAATTTCGTTTCAGGCACATAAATTGCAGGTTTAATAACGCTTTTTAGTGAAGACGGATTCATAAACAAATCTTTAAAACTAATATATCCAATAATATTATCCACCCTCTTTTGATAGACAGCAATTCTTGAAAAATGAGTTTTATCTATCATGCGGACAACGTCTTTTATGCTGTCTCCGGATTCTATTGATACTATATCAATGGTCGGTGTCATTATTTCTTTAACCATGACTTCATTCATCTGAAGTATTTCATCAACATACTCTTTGTAATCGCGTTTTATCACTCCGGTTTGTTCTCCGATTTTAAAAAAGAGACCAATCTCTTCACGGGAACGCAGAAATGACTTATCCGTAGATGTTTTAAATAGTCTTTTTGCTATAGATGACAAAGATAATGATATAAAAACCAGAGGTTTTAGAACCGTTATAACGGCGTTAATAACGTAAGAAAAATAACATATAAAAAAAGATGTTTTGGCCCGTGCAAATATCTTCGGTGTTATTTCACCGAAAAGTAAAAGAAAAATGGTTAGTACAGCGGATATAACAAATAATTCTTCCGGTTCAGTTTGGTAAAAAGTATTTGCAACATAAGCAACAAGAACGGTTGTTCCTATATTCGCAATATTGTTTCCGATAAGAATTGCGGCAATAGCATTTTCAGATTTTTCAATTATCTTTAAAGCCATCAACGCTCCGAATTTTCTTTTTTCTGAAAGAGATTTGAGATGAAGTCTGTTTGCAGACATAACAGCCGTTTCTGATGCAGAAAAGAAAAAAGATATTAAGACAAAACAGAGAATTAAAATTTCATAAATTAGTTCAATCATTTACTTTTTCCAGCACTTCTATGGTTTCAATTCTCTTTCTTCTAACGCTTCTTACTCTCAGAACATGTCTATCTATAGCGACAACATCTCCTCTGAAAGGAAGTCTCTCAAGTTTCTCTATTATAAATCCAGCGATTGTTTCACTGTCATCCGTTTTAATAGATTCGGCAAATTCTGAATTGAAATCAACAATCTGCATATCCCCTGTTATTACCGAAATTCCCTCACATGAACGGACTTCCGGTTTTATTTCTTCTCTTGATAAAGAAAATTTTTCACCCATTACTTCAGCAATCATGGAAGAAAGCGTTACTATGCCCATCGTTCCGCCGTATTCATCGACTACAACGGCCATCTGAATCCGTTTTTCAATAAACGAATGAAGAAGTGAAGACAATTCCTTGGTAGAAGGAAAATGATTAGGAGGCAAAAGAAGTTTATTGATATTTTTTGCTTTTTTTAATCCGTAGTGATACGGAAGAAGATATCTATAATCAATAAAACCGACTATATTGTCTATATTATCCTTGAAAACCGGAATTCTCATGAATTTCTTTTTCATAAAAATCTGCATCGCTTTTTCAATACTTGTACCGTATTCGATAACAGTTATCTCATTGCGAGGAATCATTATACTTTGAGCTGTTTTTTTTGAAAGCTTGATTACATTGCGGATGAATTCAATTTCCGCGGGCTGTAAGGCTCCGTCATCCTTGCTTATATCAAGCGCCGCGTCTATTTCTCCTTCCGTAATGTTAACGCTGTCAGAAAAATCAATTTTCAGAATTTTTATTACTGAATGCATTATACCGAGAATAAGAAATCTTATAGGTGTTACGATGAAATGAAAAACATTAAAAGGCGATATAACGGCTTTTGCAAATCGGAGGCTGTTATTTATTGCGACTACCTTCGGCATAATTTCACCGAAAATTATAATTAAAGGAGTTGCTATAAGCATAGCTAAATAATGGCCATACTTCGGAGAAATATCAATACATATCTCTGCAATTATTGTTGAAATAGATATGTTTACAAGAAGATTGCAAAGAAGAAGTGAAATTAAAACTTTTTCCGGAGAAACCAGAATACGGTATATTTTTTTTTCTTTGGCTGTACCGTTAGACATTCTGAATATATCAGCCTTTCCAATAGAAAAAAGAGCCGTTTCAGAACCTGAAAAAAATGCTGAAAAAAGAATTAAAACAGGCAGAATAAAATAAAAATACTCGGGCAAACTATTCACCCTGCAGCTCCGTCAAAATCCGGAAAAAGTTTATCGGCTTTTTTCCTGAATATTTTAGCACATTCTTTTTTAAACTCAAACGGCGGATCAATTTCACCTTTTTCAATTTTTGAAAGATAAGAAGGAGAACATTTTAGCATAGCTGCGAGTTCTCTTTGAGTAATCCCCTTTTTTGTACGTTCATTCCAAACCATGTTAGAATCAGATTCAACAATAACCTTTTTGGAAGGAGAAAAAAGAACGTTTAATTCGACCTCAAGATATTCAGCGCAGCTTTTTTTAAATGATTCAGGTGCATCTATGCTGTCTCTTTCTATTTTGCATAAGTATGACGGGGTTACTCCCATAGCTTTAGCCATGTCATTCTGCTTTATTTTACGCATTCTTCTGTATTTTGAAATAGAATTTCCCATATCAGAATTCTTTATTTGCGATAAGTATAAAATCCTTTACGGTCTCATTACCGGAATAATCTAGAGCTCTTACAGAAAATGAATTTTCACCATTGTTCCATTTTATTCCGCTGACGAGATAAAAAGAAGAGTTAAATATATTTTCGAATTTTCTTCCGGATAATAGAAGCTGACCGTCTTTTGATACAATTTTATCAAATTTGATATCCATGATAATTTTACTGTTATGAAAAACCTTCAATGCGTAAAGACCGTGACGGTCACCTTTGTTTATCTCATCAAATGCTTTTATTAAGAGGGGTCTGTCTTTTGTCAGCCTGACTGTTGTTTTGTCTTTTACAATCATAATCTTTCCGTCAATATCAAAAGCAATATCCGAAATCACCGGCTGGCGTTTATCTTCAATCGGCTGTGCTAATGTAAATGGATTTATACTAGACCAGTCTTTCGGCTGAATAATGCAGAAATGAATATGATTACCGAAACTTCTTCCGGTATTTGCGTATTTTCCGATCGGCTCTGAAGTAACAGCTTTTTTTGCGCTATTGGAAGAATCATCAAGATGCAGATACTGAGAAATATATGCGCTGTGAGAAATAAATTTATAATTTCCGCTTCCGGTATAATCATCAAAAGGGAAAAGATCTTTATTCCACATATACAGAAGATCACCGTCTTCAACCGGAAATACATCATAAGAAGAGCTTATCATATCAACCCCGTCATGCAGGTGATCAGGGCGGAATTCAGCAAAACTCGAAGTGACACGCCCGCTTTTAACCGGCCATGTGAAATAACTTATACAAAGAAGCGCCGGCAATAATAAAAATTTATTCATATGTTAGCTACTCCTCAGAAACAATCTTTTTGGGTTCCGATACTGAATCGGAATGGATTTCACAATATTCACCGGGTTCCGTTCCGCTTAAAAATAATTCATCAGTTGCGGTTTCAGGGCAAAAGGCATTATCTTTCGGGACTTTTCCGCTGTCAAGACATATCGTCTGACGAGAAATTCCGTCTTCGGGAATAATAAAATCAGATGGTTTTTCTTCAGCACATGCTGCCGAAATATATCTGCCCCAAACCGGTGCACAAAGCGAACCTCCGCTTTTGCCGCGTCCGAGAGAAATAGCTCCTTTAGTGTTGCCCATCCATATAGCTGTTACAGAATCTGAAGTATATCCTACAAACCATGCGTCATTATAATTGGTTGAAGTTCCCGTTTTGCCTGCAGCCTGAAAATCAATCCTATAAGCTGAAGTTACGTATTGACCCGTACCGCCTTTTTTCAAAACATATCTCAAAACATTTACAGTTACAGCGGCAGCCTGCGGTGAAATAATTTTCCCAAGCGAAGTACGTTTCTTTTCAATATATGTTTTTTCTTCTTCTTCTGCATCCCAAACCATATTTCCGTTAAAATCCTTAACAGATTTTATTCCCCATGGTTTAACAAAATCACCGCCGTTCACAATAACGGCATGAAGTGTTGCATTTTCAAGCGGTGAAAGCTCATAAGTTCCAAGTGCCATTGATAAAGTTTTCTGAAACCGCTTATCAGCTTCAGAACCGGATAATTCCAGCGAATCCTGAATATATTTCCGTACAGTAGAATATCCCGTTTTATCAAGAACTTTTACGGCAATGGTATTAATCGAACGGACTAGAGCCTGATGAATTGTTACATCTCCCGAATATGTTCCGCTATAGTTTGCCGGTGAATATTTCCCGAATTTAACTTTTTCATCTTTAACTATTGTTGCAGGTGTAATATCCTTATCTTCAAAAGCCGCACAATACACAAGCGGCTTAAATGACGAACCGGGCTGGCGGCGGCTCTGGCTTACGAGATCAAGCTGATTCTTTGAATTGAATTCAAATCCGCCTACATATGAAATAATTTCACCGGTTGAAGGATTTATTGAAACCAGGGCTCCGCTCACAGCTTCAGGATATTTCCCGGAATAACCGGAACGCAGTCTTGATATACCGTCAACCAGTGCGTTCCGTGCGATATCCTGTTTTCTTCCGTCTATTGTTGTATAAATGGAAAGTCCGCCTGAACGGAGCGAATCCTCGCCGAATTTTTCAACGATTATTCTTCTGACATACTCGTTAAAATATGGAGCTCTGTTTATTCTATACATACTCATGCCGGAAGAAGCAATGAGCGAGGATTGAGCTTTTCCGTCATCATTAAACTTAACATCCCATTTATTAAGAAATTCCTTATAAATAAAATCCGCTTTTTTTTCAGAAAAGAATCCTGCATCTGCAAGAGAATACAGTATAACTTTCGTTTTTTTTACGGAATTATTCAGATTATTCATCGGAGAATAATAAAGCGGGTTTGAAATAGTTGAAACTATCATCGCACATTCAGCAGTATTGCATTCTATCGCGCTTTTTCCGAAAAACATTTTTGAAGCCGATTCAACCCCATAGGCGCCGTTTCCGAAATAGATGAGATTGAGATACATCGACATGATATCATCTTTATCATACAGCTTTTCAATTTCGTATGCACAAAAGGCTTCATATATTTTTCTCTTTATACTTTTATCCATATCGGTGAAAAAGTTTTTAGCCAGCTGCTGAGTAACAGTACTTCCGCCTTGAGAAAAACTGAAACTGAAAACATTTTTCAAAACTGCCCTGAATATGCCTTTTGGATTAATACCTTTATGTTTGTAGAAATCCCTGTCTTCGCTTGCTACAACTGCATTAATAATATCTTTTGGAATTGAATTAAAAGGAATAAGTTCGCGTTTTTGATTAAAATATTCACCTATGATTTCGCCGTTTATGTCATAGATTCTGCTTGGAACTTCGACTACCTTCTTGCCGACATCGATATCCGAAGCAGAATAAACAAGCCCGCGGTTAATATCCTCGGTTCTGTCAATAAGCTGTTTATATTTTGCAAGCCGGTCCAGCGCAAGCGGCCGGTCACTTCGCCATTGCACGTAGACAAATGCCGCATAAGCCGAAAATAAAAGGAAAATACACGACGGAATGACAACAAATACCAGAATTTTATGACGTTTAATAAAACTTAAAAGTGCAAAAAGAAAATTCATTATACCTCGATTATTTCACCGGACCCGCCGGAGTATTTTTTTCCTGCAAGCTGACCGCATCCCCCGGAAATATCAGAACCGAGCGATTTTCTTACAATTATGGGAATATTCATAATCGAACAATACTGCATAAATTTTTCAATATCTTTTTTATCCGGGCATTCAGGTGAATTAAGCGGAATTAAATTAAGCATCACGTGTGCGAACTTAAAAAGTTTCTTTATTTTTTCTGCGTTTTTCTTTGAAATATTATCTTTTCTCATGACATATTCAAGAGTCATGCGGTTATATCCCGCAGCGGGATTCTTATTTATAAAATCGGCTACTTCTTTAATCGGATATTTATTCTCAACAGGCATGTTTATTTTACGCATTGCCGGGTCGCTGTCATTTAAAGAAATTGCAAGATTGAAAAGATGTTTTTCTTTTACGTATCTCTTGATTGCAGGAAGAATACCGCATGTTGAAATTGTAATTTTTCTAACCGATATATGAAAACCGAAACTGTAATTCATAATATTAGCGGCTTTAATAACATTGTCATAATTATTAAAAGGTTCACCCATTCCCATGAAAACTATGTTATTATTCAAAAGCCCGGTAGCTCTTCTGACATAAATTATCTGATCAAGAATTTCCGCAACGGAAAGGTTGCGTATAAAACCGATTTTTGAGGTAGAACAGAAGGTGCAACCCATGGCGCACCCTATCTGGCTTGAAATACATATTGTTAAACGCCCGTCATCGCTTGCCTCATTACGGAGAAGAACCGATTCAATAAAGTGACCGTCTTCGGTTTTGAACAAAAATTTTTCAGTACCGTCTATTTTTGAAAGAAGTCTTTCTTCAAGAATCAAAGGAGAAACAGAAAATTCTTCAGTTAATTTTGATCTAAGATCTTTTGAATAATTGCTCATTTCATCGAATGACGATACATTTTTCGCGTAGAGCCATGAAAAAAGCTGGCGGGCACGATACCGTGCCTCGCCTAGTCTTTCAAAAATATCTTCTGCTTCTTCTAGATAGTAGTTTTTTATGGAATCTTTCATTTATTTAGGATAAACCGCAATCTTTTTGAGATCAGGCTTTTCTTTAATATCGTCTTCAAATGCGGATTTTCTCTGTTCATTAACATATTCTTTTTTCTGAAAAGAATAAACATACTCAGCAGGATCCTTGTATGTTCCATGAAGAAGCGCAACAACGTCTTCTATGAAAACAATTTCTTCATCTGTAGGAATAACAAATATTTTAATTTTTGAATCAGGTGCACTGATTTCAAATTCTGCGTTTCTGTTTCTGCAGATTTTGTTTTTTTCTTTGTCAAGTTTCAGCCCGAGACACTCAAGTCCTTCCAGAGCTTTTTCTCTTATTATCGGGCTCATTTCACCGACACCTGCAGTAAAAACAAGAGCGTCTGCTCCGCCAAGTCCCGCGATATATGAACCTATGTATTTTTTCAAACGGTAAGCTTCCATATCAAGAGCAAGCTGACAGCGCTTGTCGCCTTTTTCGGCATTATCGACAAGGTCGCGTCTGTCGGAATATTTTCCTGTTATGCCGATATGTCCGCTTTTTTTGTTCAGAACATTATTCATCTCAGCCGGAGAAAGATTTTCTTTTCCTATAATATACTCAACAACTGCCGCATCAAAATCGCCTGAGCGGGTTCCCATAATCAGACCTTCAAGCGGAGTAAGTCCCATGCTTGTGTCATAACACTTCCCGTTTTTAATCGCACATGCCGAAGCACCGTTTCCGATATGAAGAATGACGGCATTTGTGTCTTTTGGATCTTTTCCAAGAAGAACAGCAGTACGCTTTGAAACATATAGATGGCTTGTTCCGTGAAAACCATATCTTCTGACCTTATGATTTTCATACCATTCATAAGGAAGCGCGTACATGTAAGTATGCGCCGGCATGGTCTGATGGAATGCCGTATCCATAATCGCCATGTGCGGTACATTCGGCATAACTGCTTTAGCGGCTTCAATTCCCGTAATGTTGGGCGGCATATGAAGAGGTCCAAGATCGACAAGATTTCTAAACGCTTTCATTACTTCATCGTTTATGACAACCGAATGCTTGACTATATCTCCGCCGTGAAGAACCCTATGGCCCACTGCTTTTATCTGGTCAACAGACTGAAGAATATTATATTCAGGATTTGTCATTGTCTTCATCATCAGTTCTATCGCAACTTCATGATTCGGGCAATTATGTTCTATCTTAACCTTGCATTTATCTCTGCATGTAAATTCAATAAAGCTTCTTTCCATCCCTACGCGTTCAACAATTCCTGTTGAAATTGTTTCTTTCTTCGTGTAATTATAAAGCATGAACTTCAGCGAAGAACTGCCCGAATTAATACTTAGTATTATCATTATTTATCTCCAATCATTATAATCTATTTCCCAGCTGCCTGAATCGCCGTAACAGCAGTTACATCTATAATATCCTGAACACTGCATCCGCGCGAAAGATCGTTTACAGGTTTATTAAGCCCCTGAAGAAAAGGTCCGATTGCATGAGCCTTTGCCAGACGCTCAACAAGCTTATATCCGATGTTTCCGCTCTGAAGATCCGGAAAAATAAGAACATTTGCTTTTCCGGCAACTTTACTGCCTGGAGATTTTTTTTGTCCTACGGATTCAACGAGAGCTGCATCGGCCTGAAGTTCTCCGTCGATTTCAAGTGAAGGAACTTTTTCTTTTGCTATTTCAAATGCCTTTATAACTTTATCTACATTCGGATGATCGGCGCTTTTTTTAGTCGAAAAAGAAAGCATCGCAACACGAGGCTCCATATCACAAAGAGCTTTCGCAGTTTCCGCTGATGATATTGCGATTTCAGCAAGCTGTTCGCTTGACGGATCCGGATTGACCGCACAATCCGCAAAAACGAAAAGTCCGTTATCACCGAAAGTTGAATTCGGAACATACATGATGAAACATCCTGATACTACACTGATTCCAGGTTTTGTTTTGATTATCTGCAGAGCCGGTCTGATTGTATCCGCTGTTGAATGTTCAGCGCCGGAAACGAGTCCGTCTGCGGCATTTGACTGTATCATCATAGTCGCAAAGTAAATCGGATCTTTCAAGGTTTCGCGGGCTTTCTCGATAGTCATTCCCTTTGATTTTCTCATCTCGAAAAATTTATTGGAATATTCTTCATATCTTGAATCCTTAACCGGATTTATTATCTCAACACCCTCAAGGGATACACCCTCAGAAGAAGCTTTGGCCTTGATTGCAGTTTCATCACCCAGAAGAACCGGTTTCGCTATTTTTTTCTGCGCAATTTCACTAACAGCCTTAATCGTACGGGATTCAGTTCCTTCCGGAAAAAGAATCGTCTTGTTCAGGGTCTTTGCCCTTTCATAAAATGAATTCATCAAATCCATTATATAACTCCTTTATCTAAAAAAATAAATTCTATATATAGGTCTCTGTTTTGTTACAGAGATCATATGCTAATCGATGAGATAATACACTGAACGCCATATTCTATAAGTAAGTCTTTCAAGCCATCTCAAAGCTTCGATCTGCCGAAAAGCATCTTCAGATTCGATTTCGCCTTTTGAAAGACTTTCAAGTATCTTGGCGCGAACTCTTTTCCTTGATTCTATCATGCGCTCACTTACGTTTTCAATTGATTTGGCATTATATTTTTCATCTTTATTGTTTATCCAAAGAATTATTTTATCGAGTTCTGCAGCCAGATCTTCACGGAGATTTTTAAGCAAATCATATCTTTGGAGGTTTTTCCATGTTTCTGTTTCATCGGCGCAATCTGTTACATAGTCAATATGTTCAACCGCATGAAGCAGTGAAATTTTTCGTTTTCGTTCATAATCGATCCCCTGATGCATCCGCACTCTGCTCATAAACTCGGCGATTTTAGCTGTAGAATTTTTAATTTCAGATGAATTAAAACTCATTTCATTCGTGCGCAGAACCTGAGTACATTTAGTGCATAGATGCGAAACAATTTCAAGTGCTGATCTTCTGGCTGATTCAACAGCAACCGCAGGAAGAGTTTCAACGTTTTTATCAAGATGTTCCGTAAAAGATTTTTTTGACGGAATAAGATAAGATAAAAATGATGAAAAATATTTTATAAACGGTAAAAATAATATAATTCCGACAAAATTAAAAGATGTATGAAAAAGTGATACGGCAATTACTTCTTCCCCGTGTATTACAGAAGTAAATATCCCGGAAATAAATACTATAAATGGATGAAGAAGAATGAAAAGAATAATTCCCGTGAACAGGTTGAAAAAAATATGCGCTAACGCGGTTTTTTTTGCTGATGAACTTGCACCGAAAGCTGCAAAAGCCGCAGTTAACGTTGAACCGATATTCTGACCTATAACCATTGCCGCGGCATGCTCAACTGAAATCTGTCCAAGATGTACTGCTGCTAAGGTAATAGTCAAAGCGGCACCGCTGGACTGGGCAATTACGGTCATTAAAACGCCGATTCCGAGAAGTTTAAATCGTGTAAATATTGAATCATCAATATAGTTTGAAATTGAAAAAAGAGATCCGAAATCATTCATTCCGTTCTGCAGAAAATCAATGCCTATAAATATCAAACCAAATCCGGCAATGACAAATCCGAGCTTTGAAAGATAATTTCTAAAAGCAAGCTTCATTGTGGCGCCGACTGCAACTGCAATCATTGCAATAAGTCCGATCTTGAGTTTAAATCCGAGTAATGATATTATCCAGCCGATTGAAGTTGTACCGAGATTGGCTCCGAAAATTATACCGAGTGATTGATGAAAAGTGATTAATCCGGCACTTACAAAACCGATTGTAGCAATAGTTGTGACATGTGAAGACTGGACAAGTATTGTAAGAGCTGCGCCGAGAGAAATTGAGCGCAGAGAACCGCCGGTAAAGCGCGACAAAATTCTCCGCAGAGAATCACCCGCAAGCATCCTTAAACCTTCGGTAGACATGAACATTCCGATAAGGAAAAGTCCGATGCCGCCCGCAATATTTGCAACCGACGTAAAATTCATTGTAAAGATCTATATTTTATTAACGCCGAGGTATGACCGGTTAGACTTAGGTTCCCGCGAAACGTTTTTTTCTATCCTTTAAAAAATGCTTAGCTTTGCAAGGACTTTTTTAAATCTTTTTTAAATATTAACATGGTGTTAAAAATCAATTCTTTATCGATCAGAATTATTTTCTGATTTATTAGTATTGACAAAAGACAAAGCGGGAAAATATTAGTCCTTTATTTTTCGAAGCATCCGGTGAATTATGCTTATAATGAAGAGCAAAATATCAAGTGTGATAAAAAAAGAAAGAGCCAAAGAAAGGGCTGAATGTCTTAAAAAATCACAGGAAGAACTGAAGAAAAAAACTTCAGCTCTCGTAAAAACATATGAAGAGAAGATTAAACTTCTCAATAAAAATTTTGCACTTACCCTGAAAGAAAAATCAAAAGAAGTAGATTATCTGAAAAGCGAAATTGACAAAAAACATAAAGAATATCAGGCTTTGCGGTTAAGAGAAAAGAATCTTGATGATCTTTCTGCAGAGTTTCAGCATCTTATAGAAGAATTCGGCATTAGAGTACAGGAGGCTATTCAGCCTTTTTACCGCTCTCAGGCAAAAATAAGTTTAATGAAGCGACGATCTGACAAAGAACATGAAAAAATGAACAAAATTTTCAGAAAATCAGACGGAGCAAAATTATGAAAATCAATGAGATAAAAAACTTAGACAATAAATATCTTTTTCAAAATTACGGAGAGAAGCTTTCTGTATGTTTTAAATACGGTGAAGGCTCTACAGCTTATGATTACGAGGGGAAAAAGTATATAGATTTTCTTGCCGGAATTGCTGTGAACACTTTCGGTTACAATGATCCAATCCTCTCAGAAGCTTTAAAATCACAGGTTGAGAAGATAATTCATTCATCAAATCACTTGTATAATCTTGAACAGATTGAAGCCGCAAAACTTTTAAACGAAAAATCTTTTAAAGGAAAGACCCTTTTTGTAAACAGCGGAACCGAAGCGAATGAAGCTGCTATAAAGCTTGCGCGGAGATACGGAACTTCAATCAATTCTGAAAAATATAAAATTATCAGCTTCGACAAATCTTTTCACGGAAGAACTTTCGGGAGCATGACCGCAACTGCTCAGTCAAAAATCTATAATGGTTTCGGACCATTGGTTCCCGGATTCAAGCATATTCCGTTTAATGATATCGAAGCTTTCGAAAAAGAAGCGAATGAAACCACCTGTGCAGTGATTCTAGAAATGATTCAGGGCGAAGGCGGAATCATCAAGGCTGATGAAGCATTTGTCAAAGCTATCAGAAAGATATGTACCGATAAAAAGATAATAATGATTATTGATGAGATCCAAACAGGAGTCGGAAGAACAGGCAAGGCATTCGCCTACCAGCATTACGGATTTGAACCGGATATCATCACTCTTGCAAAAGGTTTAGCCGGAGGAGTCCCTATCGGAGCGATTCATGCAAAAGATGAACTTGTTCAGCATTTTCCGGGCGGTGCTCATGGAACAACATTCGGAGGCAACCATCTTGCAAGCGCAGGAGCGAAATCTGTTCTTTCAAGACTGGACAGCTCTCTTCTGAAACATGTAAACAAAATATCAGAAATCATTGTTTCAAGAATTCAAAATATCATGCAAAATGAACCGAGAATAAAATCAATCCGGGGCATGGGTCTTTTGATTGGAATTGAAATGTCTTTTAAAGGAAGACCCCTTGTTCTAAAAGCACTTGAAAACGGTCTTTTGATGAATTGCACTTCTGAAAATATTATCAGATTTGTTCCGGCTCTGAATATTACAGAAGAAGAAGTCTCTGAAGGACTTGATATTTTCGAAAAAACTCTTAAATCATTCAATGAGGACTGATATGTTTCTAAAAAGTATACCTTCTATTAAAACCGTTGATCTTCTTGTGGATACAGATCTGTCCAGAGAAGAAGTATATTCTCTCTTTGAGTTCGCCGCATATCTAAAGAATATGCAGAAAACCGGGAAAAAACATCATTATCTTCCGGGAAAAACACTTGGAATGATTTTTGAAAAATCATCTACAAGAACAAGGGTTTCTTTTGAAGCCGGAATGTATCAGCTCGGCGGAAGCGGTCTATTCTTATCATCCGCGGATATCCAACTCGGAAGAGGTGAACCTTTGTCCGATACTGCACGCGTGCTTTCAGGTTATCTTGACTGCCTAATGGTGAGAACATTCGGTCAGGACAAAGTTGAAACTCTTGCAGAATATGCATCAATTCCTGTTATAAACGGTCTTACAGATTCATATCATCCTTGTCAGGCTCTTACTGATTATTTTACAATGTATGAAGACGATAAAAATATTGCCGGCAAGAAGCTCTGCTTCATAGGCGATGGAAACAATGTTGCAAATTCACTTCTTCTTACAGGTGCTAATCTCGGAGTTAATGTAGCTGTTGCGTGTCCTAAAAATTATTTTCCTGATCCGAAAGTTGTAAAAACTGCCGAGAAACTGGCATCTAGAAACGGTTCCACCGTTCTCGTTACAAGCGATATAGAAGAAGCTGCGGAAAAATCAGATTATCTTTATACCGATGTCTGGGCGAGCATGGGACAGGAAAAAGACGCAGCAAAACGCAAGAAAGCCTTCGCAAAATACAAGATATCAATGAAGCTCATCGAAAAATGCTCTCCAAAGGCTTTCGTCATGCATTGCCTTCCAGCTCACCGCGGTGAAGAAATCGACGAAGATGTAATCGAAAGTCAAAAATCGATTGTATTCAGAGAAGCAGAAAATAGAATGCACTTACAAAAAGCGCTGATATGCGCTCTTATGAATAAATAAGGAGATTTTTATGGAAGCGAAAAAAGTAGTCCTCGCCTATTCCGGCGGACTTGACACTTCGGTTATAGTTAAGTGGCTTCTTGAAAACTATAAATGTGAAGTTGTTTGCTTCGCAGCCGATGTAGGACAGGAAGAAGAACTTGACGGACTTGATGAAAAAGCAAAGAAAACCGGCGCAAGCAAATGCTATATTGAAGATCTTCAGGAAGAATTCGCTCGTGATTATGTTTTCAAAGCTATTAAAGCAAATGCTATTTATGAAGACAGATATCTTCTCGGAACATCGCTAGCACGTCCTGTTATAGCTAAGAAACAGGTTGAAATCGCTTTGAAAGAAGGTGCTGACGCGGTTTGTCACGGCGCTACAGGAAAAGGAAACGACCAGGTTCGTTTTGAAATGACATTCAAGGCCCTCGCTCCGAATCTTAAAATTATTGCCCCATGGAGAGAATGGGATCTTCATTCAAGATCACTTCTTTATGATTATGCCGATAAAAACGGAATTCCTGTTCCTGGAAGCAAGAAAAAACCTTACAGCATGGACAGAAATCTCATGCATATTTCATACGAGGGCGGAATTCTTGAAGACCCTTATAATGAAGCAGATGAAGAAATGTTCATATTGACTAAATCGGCTGAAAAAGCTCCGGACAAACCGGAATATATCGAAATAGATTTTGTTGAAGGTATTCCTGTTGCAATCAACGGCGAAAAACTCTCCGCAGCAAACCTAATGAAAAAGCTCAATAAAATCGCGGGTAACCATGGCGTCGGTCGTGTTGATATTGTAGAAAACAGACTTGTTGGAATCAAATCCCGCGGAGTATATGAAACTCCCGCAGGAACAGTTCTTCTTGCCGCTCACCGGGATCTTGAATCAATATGTCTCGATAAAGACACTCAGCATTTGAAAGATTCTCTTGCAGCTGAATATGCCCGTCTGATTTATTACGGATTGTGGTTCGCAAGAAAAAGAGAAGCAATGGATGCTTTGATTGACGAAACACAGAGATTTGTTACCGGGACTGTCAAGGTAAAACTTTACAAAGGACATGCTATGGTTGTCGGAAGAAAATCGCAATATTCGCTTTACAGCGAAAATATTGCATCTTTCGAGAAAAGCGAACTTTATGATCAGACAGACGCATCCGGTTTTCTTAATCTTTTTGGTCTTCAGACTAAAGTTGAAGCTCTTCTAAGAAAAAAATAATTTTAGATTCACATATTAAAAAAAGCCGGTTCTACCGGCTTTTTTTATTAAATTCTAAATCAGAATAAATTTAACTTTATGTGTCAGGTGAATACCGTCATTGTACACCTATTTATTAGTTTTTTTTAGCTAATTCGAATATTTCTATTCTTTCTATTTTCAATTTTAAAAATTTTTCAATTTTCCAATTTGATTTATCAGGTATTTTAAATATTCTATAAAGTTCTCGCTCTTTAGTATTTATATAAATGTATATTTGTCTTTTATCATAAGTAAATAAACAACCATTTAATTTACCAGGTGGCTCATCCATAAAATTGTATGAAAGATATTTCTCATTTATACTCTTAAGAAATATTTCAACTTCTTTCCCATAATATTTTTGTAAATCATCATTACTAAGAGCATCAACATGTATTTCAATCAATGAATCTTTATTTGATATACTAATTGATTTATTCACCGATTTTTCTTTATTATAATTGTATTTAAAAAGATTTGCGATGATAATCAATAGAAAAATAACTATTGTAATACTTTTTTTATATTTCATCATATCTCCTTAAGCTTATTTAATAGTCAAAATTTTCGGATATGGTTCTTTTTCTATCTTATATACCTTCAATCCTGAATATGGAGACTTAATCACGATTAAGATATTACTACATGTTGTTGCAAATGCTTCGAATTTGCTTCTATTTCCCACCTCTAACTCAATTCTTTACAAACCTGTTTCAATAATTGATCTATTTTTCTATATCATTATCAATCATAATTTCTATATTCGGATCTTTAAAATCTACTCTTTTAATAACAGCTGTATTAATTTTATCTACTAATCTAAAGCCACCATAATATGTGCCACTTGTTGTGTGGAGAGAATATGAGTATTTCTTATTAGAATAATATTCAAGTGGACCATAAAATGAAATTATTTCAATACTTTCAACTTGAACTTTACGATCATACTCACATGTTATAAAGAAAGCATTTCCTTGTCCAACAGTAATATCAATTACTTTTCGAGGCTCATTAAACTTAATTATGATGGTATCCAATCCTTTTTCTAATATTAAATCATTCTCTAATATTGGTCGCTGACTACAATAATTCAAACTAAATATAGAGATCAACAGTAACAGTATAACTCTATTTTTCATTTAGTTTTTTCTCCTAAAAGTTTATTTATTGCCATCAAATCAATACCAGAATAAAACTAATATCCAATTTAACATATAAAGCGGGTCTTACCGGCTTTTTTTATTCGCATTTTGAATTAAATCATAAATCTCTTTGAAACCGAGTTTACTAGCATAATCAGCCGGGGTCATTTTTTGTGAGTCCTTCAATGAGGCGTCAGCATTAAATGCCAAAAGTTGAAGTACAATAGCCTTATTATTCCGTATTACCGCGAAATGAAGAGGTGTTTTCTTATCTTTTTTTGAAGACAAATTAACCAAAGCCCCGGAACTAAGAAGTGTTTTTACAGAACTTTCCGAAAATTCTTCAACAGCGCAGATCAGCGGCGTTTTCCCATTTATATCATAAGAATTACAGTCAATACCACTTTCAATCATTGCGGAAAGATAAACATTATCCATGTTTCTTGCAGCTTTAACAAGGAGAGTCTCTCCATCTTCATATTCAACGTAAGGATCGGCCCCGTTCTTTAGTAGAATTCTAAATGCGCCAATTTTTTTCAAATTGAAAGCCAATTGAAGAGGAGTAAACCCGTTTTTATCACGTCTTTCTTTATGCTCACCCTTCAGAAGTAAATCAATAATTCTTTGATTATTACCGTCTGAAACCGCCTTATGAAGAAGATTCCCGTTAGATTCGGCATCATCATTATTAAATGAATTAAGATATTTAGTGTCGATATCAGCATAATAAACACTGGTGATTGCATTCTTATCTTCTGTTAAAAAAGTTTCAGATTCCATCACTTTTATTATTTCATTATTTTTTTTGATTTGTAATGGATATTTGACATTATTGTCAGTCCATCCGATCCACATATATTCCGGAAGAAAACGGACATATCTGTAATAATTTGAAGGATCTACATTTTTATTATAATTTTCTGATGCATCATTATAACCGTCTACCATTATACCTTTTCCGATCTTATAGCCTGAAATTATCGGAATGCAGCCTACCGCCATCAGCTCACCGCTTTCGGCTAATGCACCTAAATAAATTATACCAACACCGGCAGCTAATCCAGTCGTTATCACTAAAAGCCCGACAGAAACTGCTCCGAGAACTTGTATAGTACTTAATGTTCCCTGAGTAGTTACAGTCTTGCCGTAATGCAGATCCTGCACAAATTCCTGTATGGCATTGTTTCTTTCTATATGACGTTTATACCATGCTGAAGAATCGGGACTGATAAATAATGGAATATTTTTATGGTAAGTGTCGTAAATCATAAGTGAGCTGCGTTTAGTTCTGGAATTAAAACTTATACCTTTCATTCCGGAAATAATTTCTTCATTTGCTTTTTTATCCCATTCCGGCTCAACACCAGGTCCTCCGATAACAAAAAAAAGGTTTTTCGGTTGTTTGTCCATTTCTGAGAGCTTGTTAGCCCAAACGAGAGTTTTATTAAGCTTAAAAGCCGCTCGAAAATCAACTCTAGCTTCATCCCAGTTTCCGCAAAGAGTCCATACATATGCGAGCATGATACGAATGAGAGGATCGTCAAATTTGCCTTTATCGTTTAATTCCTTGGAAAACAAAGTTGCAGCCTTTCTTGCTTCGACTTCACCTTCCTCGTATTTTTTCTGGCCCGAAAAGCCCCATGATAAAAGAATATGCATCATTATAATTTCATGTTCTGAAGCATAATATCCTTCCGGAGTATGCAGATAGAAAAAAGATTTTGCTTCTCGGGAAATCTGGTATTTTATCTGATTATCTATATGCTTTCTATATTTAAAAAGTAGTGAAACATCATAATTACCTGCCAAAAGATTAAGATACGTTTTTTCCATTGCAACAATAAACGAATTTGATTCTCCTGAAGGATAATGTTCCAAGGCAATTGCAGGATTACCTTCACACATACTTCGCATACTCAAGGAATAATCATCTTTTGAAAGATATTTGCCGGTACATGCTGTTGTAAAAAAAAGAAGACCGGATAAAAATGCGGAAATCAGTTTATTCATTTCTTTCTCCGATGTTATTTGAAATATATATAATTATTTCAGTACAATATAAGTTAAAAAAGCAAATTTAATTTTAAACTGATGTAGAACATGACTGACGACGAAACAAAGCTATTTTAAGTGTACCTCCAGTGCGCACCGCTTGTCCGTTTCGACGGATTTACAAAAATATCTTTTTCGCACTCAATCTCCGAGGTATTGCTTGCGTTGTCCCGCTGGGAGCTAAAGCTCCTCTCGTGGGCTGTCGGAACGATCCCGACATACGAGACGCTTCAATATGCGACACGATGTCGCAACGAAAGCGTCTCGTCAGTTTCCGCCTCCGTGCGAATTTTCTATTGTTATCAATAAAATATTGCTTAAACTTCGCGGACTTCCTGTCCGCTACGAATGCAACTTCAAATCAACTTAACACCTCAAACTCTGAGGTATCGCTT
>JAEWVM010000141.1 GCA_023396615.1 Spirochaetota bacterium
TGGAACATATACTACAAGAATATACATAATATTAAATAAGCGGCTTACGCCGCTTTATCACTTTTTAGCCGGAAGAACTGAATCTTTGCACGCTTTCGCGATTTTGAACTTGAGCACTTTCTTTGCAGGAATTTTAATCGCTTCACCGGTCTTAGGGTTTCTGCCGGTTCTCGCTTTTCTCTGCTGAATTACAAGTTTGCCGAGACCCGGGAAAGTAAATCCGTTTTTCGCTTCTTTATATGAAAGCTGAATTAGAATATCAATGAAATTCTGAACTTCTTTCTTTTTGAGACCAGTTTTCTCCGCAAGAGAAGCAATAATCTCTGTTTTTGTCATTGGTTTCGATGCCATTATAAACTCCTTATCTCTTTTATGTGTGGAATACGTTAAGAATGTTTTAATTGCTATTTGTACTTGTTTCATGTCAATAAAATTTAGTATCAAATTGAAAACTCGCAATTTACTCATTTTTTTTTAAAACAGCATTTTCTATTATTTATTTGATATTATTCCAATACTTGTATAGATTTATAAAAAACCTGTTCTGCCTTACCGGACTGAACGACAATGAAGAGCATTTATGCTTAAATGATTATTATAAGGAGAAACCTGTGAATCGGCGTGACTTTTTAACAACATCATTGAGAACTGCCGGAAGCATTTTTATATCCAGCTCTGTTTTTTCCGGCAGGATATTCAGCGCGGAAGAAGCCGGTCATAATTATTATGATCTTGCCGCGGTGCGGAACGCGGAACCGGAACGGCTTTTCGACGAAGCCATCAAAGCTCTCGGCGGAATGAGCCGTTTCGTAAAAAAAGGCAAAACCGTACTCATCAAACCGAATATCGGATGGAATATCGAACCGCAATACGCGGCAACGACGAATCCCAATCTGTTAAAACGCATCATTCTACACTGTAAGGAAGCAGGCGCATCAAAAATATACGTAAATGATCATCCGATCTTTGACTGGAAAACCTGTTACAAAATAAGCGGAATAGAAAAAGCAGCAAAAGACGTCGGCGCAATAATTGTGCCCTCTGGCAGTGAAAGCTACTATCATTTAACATCTATCCGAAGAGCTAAAGCTTTGAAAACAGCAAAACTTCACGAGATTTTCATGTCCGCTGACACGGTGATAAACGTTCCCGTTCTCAAACATCACTTCGGAAGCAAAATGACATGCGGACTAAAAAACTTAATGGGGACAACATGGGACATGAATGCTTTTCATGCGGCTGGTCTCCACGAATCAATCGCCGACATAGCGACAGTAAGAAAAATTAACCTGACGGTAGTTGATGCATACTGCATCGTTAAAAGAAACGGTCCCAGAGGCGGTGATTTCAGCGATCTTCTCAAGATGAAATCTCTCATAGCTTCACCGGATATTGTAGCGGCAGATACGTCAGCGGCGAAACTTTTCGGAATCAATCCCGACGCGGTCGACCATATAAAATTTGCTGCGGATTTCAAACTGGGTCAATCAGATCTGTCTAAACTAAGAATAAAGCGGATAGTGCTATGAAAGAAATAAAAATTATCAGAATCATTTTTTCCATTTTCGTTCTTGCCCTGACACTGCTTTTTTTCTTCCATAAAAATATACCCGGTACGGATTTGCATTTTTACGAAAAGGCTGCGCAGTTCGTCATCAATCTGCAGATATTGCCTGCGCTTCTCTCTTTAGCTTTTATTTATATTACCGCAATTATCATCATTACCATTATTTGCGGACGCGTAATCTGTTCGGCTTTCTGTCCTTTGGGAATATATAACGATCTGATTTCGCGTCTCGGTGCAAAAATTCGCAAAAAGAATTTCCATTATAAGCAAAAACTCAATTTATTCAAATACATCATTCTGTTCGCAGTCATTATTCTTTCAGCATTAGGCCTTTCTGCTTATACCGGTTTGTTGGAACCTTTCAGCATATTCGGCAAAATAAGCGCTTATTTTTTCGTACCAATATTTTCAAACGTTGAAAATGCCTTCGCGACTGTCATAAATAAAATTTCAGGCTATTCTATTTCGCACGAAGATCATTCAATTGACAATTTGCATTATGCAATAGGATTCTTTTTCTTCGTCATTATAACAGGTCTGGCATTTTTTCGCGGAAGAATATTCTGCTACGCACTTTGTCCTTCAGGTGCGATCTTTTCTCTTATTTCGAAAATTTCATTATTCAATATCAGAATCAATAAATCAAAGTGCGTATCATGCGGCAAATGCGAATCAGTCTGTCCTTCTAATGCAATCAGCGGAAACGAAATAACATCCGAATGCGTTCTATGCCTTAACTGCGTCGGTACGTGCTCAAAGGATGCGATAAAATACAGATTCGGAATTCCTCAAATTAAAAATAACAAAACTTCAGGCGAAAAAACAGATATTGAAGGAAGAAAAACATTTATTAAATCAGCACTCATCATTACAGCCGGAATTTTAACACCGCGCATTTTAGCTTCTTCAAGCGCGTCAAAGAAAATACGAGCAGTCCCGCCCGGTTCAGTTTCTATAAAAAATTTCAAGAATTCGTGCACGGGTTGTTCTCTTTGCGTTTCAAAATGTCCGACTGGAGTTCTTTCACCGTCGCTCTTTGAAAACGGAATCGATTCAATCATGCAGCCGTTTATGGATTATAAAAAAGCATATTGCCTTTTTGAATGCACTTCATGTTCCTCGGTCTGCCCTTCGGGCGCGATCAAAAAACTCAAGGTGAAAGATAAAAAATCCGTCAAAATCGGAGAGGCGGATTTCTCTCCCGACAGGTGCATCGTAAAAATTGAAAACAAAGCATGCGGAGCTTGTGCGGAAATATGCCCGACACATGCCGTAAAAATGAATTCGCCGCTTGAAGGTCATCCTTTTCCATTCATCGAACCGGAACTTTGCATCGGATGCGGAGCCTGTGAATTTGCCTGTCCGGCAAACCCGAAAGCATTTAACATCAAGCCCCTTGAGATTCACGGCAAGGCAATGCTTTCAGCAGAATCATCCTTTCCGATTGAAGAAGATAATTCAGAAGAATTTCCATTTTAATCAAGTGCTGAATTACCAGCCGGTTTTTTCATAAAACCGGCTGGACATAATCAACTTCCCGTAATAAAATATTTTCATGAAGCCTTTTGCCGCGGTAATTTTTTTTATTCTCTTCCTGATTTCAGGAATCGAATACTTATCCGGAAAAGAAGATTCGCTCTTTTTCAGTTCCGCGAGAATTTCAACAGATACCGCCTTCTACCTGCCCAATAATAATAAATATTCCGGAAGCCTGACAAATTTCATAGAAATCAACATTTATAAAAGAAACATATTCTCTCTTTTGTTTTCGATGAACGAAAAAACAATGTATGGCGGAAAGGAAATTCCGAAGAATAAACCTTACACAATACAATACCTTCCTATTGAATTTCTTTATGCACGCTTTGATACGGGTATGGGATATTTCGGACTCATCATTGATCATGAATGTTTTAATTACTGCGGAAAATTTATTTCACCGGAAGACAGATACCGGTGGTATGGAACCGCAATTAAATGGAACAGCT
>JAEWVM010000202.1 GCA_023396615.1 Spirochaetota bacterium
TTGAATGATTACATAAAGGACCGTTCAAAAGGAGTTTAATTTTTTCTGGATATTGAGAGCCCCGCATGATAAAATCATAAGGGGAGTTTCTTCTCAATGGGAAAAGCCGGACTTAAATCGATGTGGACTTCACGGCTTCTGTGGGTAAAATTCACGCAGATGGTTCTGCCTTCTCTGTTTCTTTTAATTGTTTTTATAATAACACTTTTCTTTTTCATCATTCCAAAAGCCCGTGCTCAGTATATTTCACAACGGGAACTTCAGATTAAAAATTTATCTGAAGTTGCTATAAGCGTAATAGACGCGCAGAATAAACTTGTTGAAGAAGGGAAAAAAGACGTCGTAACTGCGCAGAAGACCGCGCTTGAGAGAATAAGACAAATAAAGTACGGTACGGAAAGTACGGGCTATTTTTGGGTTCAGAATGATAAATCAATCGTAATTTCACATCCGATAGCAGCTTTAGAAAACAAAACGCCGGAAAATGTTGATCCGAGGTATTCAGATGCCTTAAGGAAGGTCATGAAAATGACTGACGGCATTGTTCTTGATAAGAAAAATAAGTCCATCATTTATGACTGGTATAATGATACTGCAGCTTCTTACGGGAAGAAGATGAGCTATCTGTCATATTATGAACCATGGGGATGGATAATAGGCAATGGAGTATTTATTGATGATATTCAGGGGGATATTGACCGTCTCCTTTTTGATATTGTGCTTATCGGAATTATTCTTGCTGTTGCGTCTTTTATTCTTTCACTTTTATTTTCAATCGCAATTGTCCGCTCCAAAATTAATGCCGAAAAAACACAAAACGCTCTTGCTGAAAGTATAAACAAAGTCAAAACGAAAGAAGAACAGTTTGAAACTATTTTCAATATCAGTCCGTTTTCAATAGTGATTATAAGAATTTCGGATGATGTAATTCTTAAAGTGAATCCTGCGTTTGAAATGCTTTCATCTTTATCTTCGTCTGAACTTACGGGTAAATCATATCGTGATCTTTTGTTTCCTATTCCGGAGGAATATGAAAATCTGAAAAAGAAAATTTCATCTGAAACATATAACCCGCATGAAATCGAAAAAATAAATTTTCAATTAACTTCGAAATCAGGTACACGTAAGGATCTTGTCTATTCGATTGTGCCGATTGTTTTTGACGGTGAAAAATGTTTCGTCTCTATGATTTTTGACATTACGGAGGAGAAGGCTCTTCAGGAACAGCTTGCTCAATCACAGAAAATGGATACCGTCGGTCAGCTTGCAGGCGGAATTGCGCACGACTTCAATAATATGCTTTCAGGTATTCTCGGAAGCGCCGAAGTAATAGGCATGAATCAGAATCTTGACGGTGAAGTACGTGAATATATAAATATAATAATTAATGCCGCGGAAAGAGCTTCTGAATTAACCTCGAAGCTTCTTGCATTTTCACGCCGGGGGAAAATAATTTCAAGTGTCATAGATATTCATGAATGTATTTCGTCTGTCATTATGCTTTTAAAGAGAAGTATTGATAAACGCATAATAATTAAAGAATCACTTTTGGCGGAAAGATTTAAAATTACAGGAGATCCCACGCTTATTCAGAATGCTCTATTGAATCTTGCGATTAATGCGAAAGATGCTATGCCCGATGGCGGTTCGATTACAATCGCTACCAGAGAAGCATATCTTGATGATGAGTTCTTGAAGAAATATCCTCATGCCGATAAGGGGCTTTATCTTGAAATTGATGTTTCTGATACAGGTTCCGGAATCAGCCGTGAGAATCTTCCGAAAATATTTGATCCGTTTTTTACAACAAAACCGGTTGGTAAAGGAACAGGGCTTGGACTGGCAGCGGTATACGGAACTGTTAAGGAACACCGGGGATTTATTAGAGTCTATAGCGAAGAAAATGTCGGTACGGTTTTCAGGATATATTTGCCTCTTGATTCTGAAAGAAATTATGAAAAAGAAAAAGCGGAAAGTATAGTAATTTCAGGCAAAGGTCGTATAATGGTGGTGGATGATGAATCTGTAATTAGAAATACCGCATATGGAATGCTGTCTTCTATGGGCTACGATGTTCTGCTGGCTCAGGATGGAGAAGAAGCTCTGAAGATTTATGAGTCTGAAAATGAAAAAATTGATTTAGTCATTCTCGATATGGTTATGCCTAAAATCAGCGGAAAGGAAACTTTTGAACGGTTGAAGAAAATTGATAAATCGGTTAAGGTTATATTCTCATCCGGTTTCAGCCCGGAGGCTGTTGCAGGCGATATACGAGGCATTGGCGCAATAGGATTTATTCAGAAGCCTTACCGTATTGTTGAGTTAAGCAAGCTTATTCATGAAGCTATAATATCAGAATTAAAAGCATAGTTACATGTTGACAAAAAGAATATTTATATTAAGCTTCATCGGATAAATGCGGGAGATGCAGTGAAAGAAGATATAAGATGGATACAACGCTTTGATAATTTCAGCAAAGCTTTTGTTTTGCTTCGGGAAATAATTGATTCATCTGATGACATCTGCAGTTTTGAATCTATCGTAAAAGAAGGTATCATTCAAAGGTTTGAACATACATTTGAACTTGCATGGAAAACTCTTAAAGATAAGATGATAGAAGACGGATTATTTATAGATAAAATATCACCGAAATATGTTTTCAAAACAGCATATCAGAGTAAATATATAGAGAGGATTGAAGACTGGATCGACATGACTAATGACAGAAATATTATGAGTCATACTTATGACTTTTTGAAGCTGGATCCGCTTTTAATCAGACTCAAAAGTGTTTATTATCCGTGTTTAGATGAACTCTTCATGTATTTTCTTGATGAAAGGAATTCAATTTGAATTTTGGACTGAGTGATAAGAACTATCGTATTC
>JAEWVM010000057.1 GCA_023396615.1 Spirochaetota bacterium
CATTCATTCTGCTTTATGCAGTTAACACAGTCTTTCCATATTTTCTCAGGAAGTGTTTCTTTTTCAACTTTCTTAAAACCGCATTTAGCAAAAAAATCCGGAGAAAGAGTAAGAGCGAATACTTTCACTTTAGGATTTATTTCCCTGATATCATGTATTATTTTTTTAACAAGCCTCTTCCCGATTCCTTTGGCGAAAAAACTTTTTTTGACGGCAAGCGAACGAATTTCTACAAGCAGAGGGCTATATGTAAAATAAGCCGCAACACCCGAAAGTTTTCCTTCTGTTTCCGAAACATAAAAATGTTCAATACTGTCTGCTATTTCTTCATGAGTTCTTTTAAGAACTATACCTTCTTTGGTATAAGGTTCGAGAATGTTCAGAATATCTTCGATGTCGGAAATATTTGCTCTTCTTATCATCAAATTCTCTTTATTACAACAGAATTACGGCAGAATGCATATTCCTTATATTCCCTGATTTTTTGCAAGGAACTTTCAGCGTTTTCCATTGTCTTAAAGGGTCCGATGAAAAGATTATAATCTTCTCCGTTTTTAGCCAGAATTACAGTATGTCCCCTTTTGCTGAGAGCATCTGCTGCTTTTTTTGAATCATCAAGAGACATTGTTTCATTAATTTTAACTGCAAATGGATACTCTTCTTTGGGATACACATCGCTTGTTGACTGTATCTGATCGGGATTTTTTGAAACAAGAGATTTTAGTTCACTTACAGCCTGCATTGTCTTTTCATCGACAATCGGTTTGTTGGGATCTCCTGTAAATTTTATTCCGACTACCATTCCGGCCGTAAAAGAAATGATACAAAGAGCAGCGGCAATGGTCAGTGTGCGGTTAAAATTTCCCTGCTTCTTCTCATTGTTTTTGATTACTTCCGCCCCTCTCGAATGGTATTCGATATCGGGATTTTCAAAATAGGCAGGCGAATAGCCGCCCTGTTTTTTCACGTATAGATCAAAATCTTGCATCGTTTTCTCCGAAGATCATGGCTGTTTATATTTTCGGCAGAAATCGCTTACCAATAAACATTTATTTTCTTCAGAGAAAAACCTTATTTACCCTTTTCTTCAGGAAGCTCATCAACTTCATTAGTCTCAACCATTATTTCTGATCCAATATCAAGAACCTTATCATATCCGTATTTTCCCTGAATCGGAGGAAAAATTCCCTGCTCGCCGAAACTCATTTTAAAATTCGCTCCGGTATTAACATCCGGTTCATTGCGTATAATGACAATCTGCTGCATGTGCTCAGGCCCCATAGGAAATACCATAACACCGCGTCTTTTAACATATTGAAGTGTTGAAATCGGCCTCTTATAGCAGGCTCCCCATATAATTGCACTGTCAAGTTCACTCAAATCCATTTCCGGGTCAGTTCCGTCACCTGAGAAAAATCGGATATTTTCATAACCAAGCGCGTAAAGCCTTGTTTTCGCCGATGCAGCAAGCCTTTCATCCATTTCTATTGTAAAAACCTCTCTGCAAAGAAGAGATAATACGGCAGTGGAAAACCCCGAACCTGTTCCTACTTCGAGAATTCTCATATTCTCCGCCGGAGAAAGAGCATTAATCATTTTTGCCGCGAGATAAATGGAATCGCTTTTTTCTCCGTAACCAACGGGAACAAAGTCGTTCGTATAAAACTTATCCTGAAACATTTTATCAAAAAATCTCACAGGATCAACTGCCTTAAACGCTTCAATAATATCTTTCTTTATCCCTTCGGATTCCAGAGAATCAAAAAACTTTTTTTTACGTACTGCTAATGGTTCCATTTTTCCCTCAAATTACCTGCATAAGATATGTTAAAAAATAATCCGATATCAAAACAACCATTGACGCTTTAACCACCGATTGAATTGTTGACCTTCCAACTCCTTCGGCTCCGCCCGTGGTATTGAATCCCTCATAACAGGCTATTAAAGCTATTTCAACACCAAAAACAAAAGATTTTGAAAATCCGCTGAAAAAATCTTCTATCGTGACATAGGCTATAATATTGTCATAATATTTATCAGGCGTCACTCCCAAAGCGAAAAAAGCAATTATTGATCCGCCAACTACTCCCATAAGATCTGATATCAATGTCAGACACGGAGTCATTACTAAAGCCGCAATCAGACGCGGTACTGCAAGATACTGAATAGGATTTGTTGAAAGTGTTACAAGCGCGTCAATCTGCTCTGTGACTTTCATTGATCCAATCTGAGCTGCTATCGCCGAACCGATTCTTCCGGCCAGAAGAAGTGCGGTAAGAACAGGAGCCAGCTCTCTGAACATCGAAATGGTCACGCCGCTTCCGATATAGACTGACGAACCCGGCATTATCGCGTCCATCGATTTTCCTATCTGAAGAGCCATTACCATTCCGGTAAAAAATATTGTTATCGATGTTACCGGAAGAGACTTGTATCCAATTTCAAGCATCTGGTTCAGGATATTCTTACCGTCAAAGGGCTTGCGGAAAGTCCATTTGACGGTTTCACCGAGGAAAATCATATACTTTCCGACGGCTTCAAATATCGTTATTACCGGATTAAAACTTATCATTGTCCAGCCGGAATTGCCTCATCATAAGAATGAACCGTGTCAAGATTATTGAACTTGGTAAACTTATCCCAGAACATCAGCTCAACTGTACCTGTCGGACCGTTTCTCTGTTTAGCTACAATTATATCGGCACGGCCTTTTCTTTCCGTATCTTTCTTAACTTTTTCTTCGCGGTAAATAAACATAACAACGTCCGCATCCTGCTCGATTGAACCCGATTCTCTCAAGTCCGAAAGCTGCGGAATCTGGTCAGAACGGGACTCAACAGCTCGCGAAAGCTGGGACAAAGCAATTACCGGACACTCAAGTTCGCGTGCAAGAAGTTTAAGTCCTCGCGAAATTTCACCAATCTGCTGATGACGCTCTCCTTTTGTCGTAGTTGTAATCAGCTGAAGATAGTCGATTATAATTATGCCCAGTCTTTCCTTCTGGGATGCACGGCGGGCCTTTGCCCTGATCTCTGTAATCGTAAGACCGGGGGTATCATCTATTATCATCGGACATGCCGAAAATTTATCGGCAACCGCATATATTCTTCTTAATTCATCATTATTCAAAAAACCGGTTCTGAGCTTTTGAAGTTCAATCATCGCTTCAATCGAAATCAAACGCATGAGAAGCTGAACGGAAGGCATTTCAAGAGAAAAGAAAAAAACCGGCCGTTTTTCCCTTACTGCAACATTTACCATCATGTTGAGGGCAAGCGCTGTTTTTCCCATCGCGGGACGCGCTGCCATAATGATAAGTTCTGAAGGATGAAATCCCGTAAGCATGTTATCAAGTTCAGAATAACCGCATGCCAGCCCGGTTACTCCCTTTTTATTTTCAATGAGGCGCTCTATTCGTGTTACAGCGTCCCCTACAATCTGCTGAATCGACTGAACCTGCGTGCTGATTCGTCTTTCAGTAACCTGAAAGACCATTTTCTCGGCATCATCAAGAACCTCAGAAGTCTCCCTGCTGATATCGTAACAGCTTTCAATTACCGCGCCTGAAGTTTCTATAAGACGGCGGCGCAGACTGTATTCTTTTATCTGATTTGCATAATATTCCGCGTTGGCGGAAGTTGCGACACTCTGATAAAGTTTGGCTAGGTAGGCTTCGCCTCCTGCCCTGTCGAGTTTCTGGAGTTCAACAAGCTGGTGACGCAATGAAATTAAATCGACTGGTTTAGCTTTTCTGTCAAGTTCCCTGACTGCGTCAAAAATGATACGGTGAGGCTCAAGATAGAAATCCTCCGACTGGAGGATTCCTAATACTTTGAGCAAAGCGTCTTTGCTTACGATGATTGACGCAAGGCATGAAACTTCCGTGTCAATGTCATGAGGCGGAAGATTCTGCACAGGCATATTATTCTTTTACCACCGTAACTTTTAGAGGAGCAGAAACACCTTCTTCGAGTTTAATAGAAATATTAAATTCTCCAACGTGTTTGATCTGTTCATCAAGAACGATCTTTCTTTTATCAACAGTGATTCCGGCTTCAGCAAGTTTAGCAGAAATATCTGCAGAAGTAATTGAACCGAAAAGTTTTCCGTCGTCTCCCGCTTTAGTTGTAAAAGAAAGAGATACAGTTTTAAGCTGATCAGCAACTTTTTCACTTTCTTTTTTACGTTTCTCTTTTTTAACTTTAATCAGATGTTTCTGATGAGCAATTGTTCTTCCGTTTGCTTCGCTGTAAGCGATAACAAGTTTTTTAGGAAGAAGAAAATTGCGCGCGTAGCCGTCTGCTACTTCTTTTATATCACCGGCGTCGCCGAGATTTGAAACATCTTTCTGAAGAATTACTTTCATCTCTTAACTCCATTATTTAATATCAATTCTCTTTTTTATCACTTTTGATGCTTTCAGGTGAAAATTTCCGAAAATCGGCCCATATATCAAGAAGTCCGATTCCAGCCAAAAACATGACAATGAAACCGAATACCTGAAAACTGAATATTGCCATGCCGAGCAAAAACAACGGCATGATAAAAACCGGAATTCTTTTTTTCATCAGTACAAATTTTAAAATACCGAGCGACTGTATAAAATATATTACAGTAAGCACTAGAAGAATGTTTTTCCCGGCCGCCTTAGCAGGATAAAACTTTCCTCCTTGGTCAAAGACAATAAGAGATATTGAAACTATGACCAAAAAGACAAGCCACTCATTGACTTTAAAATTCTCAATTCCTTTAACAAAGTTTTCTGCTTTCAGAATTCTTTTGAAAATCAAATCGAGAATTGAAAAACCCGCAAAAGATATCATAAGAGCCGAAACAAAAATCATAAAAGGAACTAAATCTTTCATAATTTCCATAACGAATTTGTACTGTTCTGCAAATTCAGCTTTTTGCTTATCGTCTAATTTTCCGCTGTTTAAGAAACTCTGAACAGCAGTTTCCGCTTCATTTGCAAGACTCGCACCCATATAATTAGTCTCATATAGATAATCCGCTGCAAAAATTCCGAAAACCAGAAATACAGAAGTTAAAACAATAAACTGAACCGACCTTTTTGTACGATAAGCGAAACCGGTTATACTTCCGATTGCAAGTGCCGACAAATTAATCACCAAAATATCAATATATCCAATGCTGAAATAAATCATCAGCACTGAAAGCGGCAAAAGCCACAGCGCGGAATACTTTCCCATTTTAAAAACAGAAACAGCAGTAGCAATCATTATTGCCGCGCTAATCAAAAGCATCATCTTAGAACTTCACCACAAAAGGAAGAAGCGCTATCATTCTCGCACGTTTTACTTCAAGAGCAATGTGTCTCTGATGTTTCGCGCAAGTTCCGGTAATTCTTCTAGGAAGAATCTTTCCTCTTTCAGTAAGAAATTTCTCGAGGATGTCGGATTTTTTATAATCGATTACCATGTCTTTGTTGTGGCAGAACTTGCACACTTTTTTCTTAAAACGCGAATTTCTTCCTCTTCCGCCGTCTTTATCCTTAAAAGCTCTTGCAAAGCTGTCGTCTCTTTCAAGACCGGTCATTGCTGCAGCTACATCTTCACTGCTTTCGATATCTTTAATATCTTCAGACATTTTATTCTCCTAATAAATTAAAATGGAATGTCATCATCGCTGAACGAAGGCGAATCAGGAATGGAATCATTTCTGTAATCAGGGAAATTGTCCACTTCCTGCGGTTTCGCGCCCAACTGCGCTTTGTCCGATGACGGTGCATCAAGAAACTGAAAATTTTCAACAACGACTTCAACGGTTGAACGCTTATTTCCGTCTTTGTCATCCCATGACCTCTGCTGAAGTCTTCCCTCAATAATAATTCTCTGGCCTTTCTTGAAATATTGAGAGATTATTTGCCCAGTTTTTCCCCATGCGATACAGTTGAAGAAAGAAACCTGTTCTTTCTTTTCGCTGTTTTGACCGACATAAGTGCGGTTATTCGCAAGTGAAAAATTGGCAATAGGAGTATTTGTGGGAGTAAATTTCAGCTCCGGATCTCTTGTAAATCTTCCTACAAGACATACTCTGTTGATATCATTTGCCATATCAACCTTCCTTTATGCGGTTTTCTTTTCCTGAACGACGAACAAGAAACGCAAAAATACTGTATTTAGTCTTAGTAATGCGGAAATCTTAGCTACTTTATCAGGAGTTGCCTCAAGAATTGAATGGCTGTAGTAAGCTTCTTTGAGCTCGTCGATTTCGTAGGCAAGGCGTCTTAGTCCCCAGTCCTCTTCTGATACGACAGTTGCTTCACATTTTGTTAGAATTTCTTTGAGAGCGTTTTTGCCCTCTTCTACTTTGCCGGATCTGATGATCACGGTAAATTCGTAATTTCTCACAGATTGTCCTCCTTCCTGTGGAATATTGACCCAAACGGGTCTAATGGTTTAATTAAAAACCGGTGCTAAAATGCGTTCAGCTTTTAGCAGAAAGGCTGTACAATTTTTTAGGAGGCTGTTTATATTGCAAGTATTAATTTAATGCTTATATTCGAGAGCAACGAAGCTTGAGAGAGAAACCAGAAAAAGCACTGAGATGTGCTTTTTCTGGTATAAAATTATTCGTTATAACTTAATCCGGAATTTCCGCTTGTAATCCAAACAGTTCCGTCTTTTTTGTTAATTGATAAATCTATTACCTTATTATTCGCTATTCCATTTTCTTTTTTATATGTTATCCAAGAAATTCCGTTATCAATCGATATATTCAATCCATTATCAGTTGCGACATATATTTTACCTGATTCATCTGATAAAATCTTGTTTACACTGTTCTTACCGCCAATTGCCTGCCATTTTTTTAAATCTGAAACATGGCATTTCGCAAGACCCATATCTGTTCCGACATAGATCTCTCCTTTAGAAGTGGCAGCTATAGTTAAAATTCTTTCTCCTATATTTGGCTCCTTTTTTCCTATCCTTTCCCATTTTCCCTGAGGATTAGCGCAGAAATAAAGACCATCATTAGTACCGACAAACACGCTATTCCCATAAACTGCTGCGCAAGCTATTCCTTTCATCTTTCTGTCTTCAGGATAAGTACTCCAGTTGAGCCCGCCGTCTTTAGAGACAGAGAGTCCTTTTGAAGTTGCGGCATACACCACTCCTTTAGAATCTTCACATACATAAGTTACATCATTAGAAAGAAGACCCTGTGAAACAGTATATTGAGTCCATGCTCCTCCCTCATTTGAAGATCTCCAAACTCCCCCGTTTTTATCTCCGCTGGCGGCAATCCACATTCCTGATTTTGATATTGCTATATTATTAATTTTTCCAATATTGACTCCTAAAGCCTGCGGAGTAAGTTTTTTCCATGCCTTTGGACCCTCATTGCTTATATAAACACTCCCGTCAGAACAACCCGTATAAACAGTTCCATTATCAGAAACAGCTACGCACAGATAATTTTTATCATAAGAGGGGTTAACAGATTTCCATCTAAGCCCGCCTTCAAGATTAATATCGAATGAAACATAAGCGCCGAAAACCCAGCCTGTTTTTTTTTGAGCTTTTACTTTATACCAGAAATCAGTTAATCCATCAATTTCAACTTTACTTTTTGATTTATCAATAGTTTCAACAACATCTCCTCTTTTTAATGAAAGAACAATCACTCCGCCTGTAGAAGGAATGTTTCTTACATTTAGAACTTTTGCCGTAATTTTAATTTTCCCCGGCTCAAAATCTGAATCTTGCGCAACCGCAAAAAAAGAAAAGAATACTACAAAGACCAACAACAAACTTTTTATCATAATTTCTCCATAAAAGAAAAGAGCGGATATTCTCCGCTCTTATTATAATTATTCTCCGCCAAAATCTCTATCTGAAGGAATCTCTTCTGCTCTTGCTTCTATTTTAATTTCGCTGATACAAGTATCAGAAAACTTATCTCCATTGTAAACATCCGAAATCTCAAACTTAACACTATTGCCTGTTAAATCAACATCTCTTGTCTGATAATCCATAACTCCATCTTCTAGATCAATTATTGCTTCTTTTCCATCGTTAGTACTGATCTTAAGTTTTGCCACACGAGCATTATTCTTGTAAGATTCTTCACTTCTTGTACTACCGTTCACTATGCTGACTGAAGTTATACGCATATACTGAGGTAAACTTACGGATATAGATTCACCGATACCAGGACCGTCTGTTTTACCTTCGCTCCATGCAGTCTGAAGACTTCCGTCAAAAACATTTCTTGGATCGAAAAACATTTCTCCACCTTCGGTCGAAACAAGCTGAGAAGATGCACTTACTGTAACTGAACCTATACCTGCAATAGAAACTTTTTTTGTCACAGAATCTGACTTACCAAGTGCACTTTTCTTTATATAACCTTCTCTCCAAGGATACTGAATAAGGGAAAAATCTCCGTTTTCTTCAAAAAGAAAAGCAACTTGACCGCTTTTTACTGTTCCTACTTTATCACTTTTTTCTGATGGTCTTAAGAAAAGATCTGAATCAACCTGAACCGTAACAGATTTAAGAACTCCCGGTTTAACAAATTTTTCACTTATCCAACCTTTCGTTGAAACAAGATCAATTTGTGCATTATAATATTTAACATCTTTAATCATTTTTTCTTCAAGAATAGTAAGATACTCTCCTCTCTTGATTCTTGATTTTGGAACATATTTAACGCTTTTCGCACTAGGATCTTCTATAAGAGATACGTCGCTAAGAACTGTCAAAAATGTAAGTTTTCCTTTTTCAGCTGAAGAAACCGGAATCCATCCTTCCAGACCTTTCTCTGTTGCAACTTCATAATACTTAATGTTATTCATTTCCTTTTCGGAAAAATAAGTTAAATAATCTCCTCGTGAAAGAGAACCATTTTCAACTTTTTTTACTTCTTTATCCGAAGGATCTTCAAGAAGAACTTCTTCTTTAATTACTGTAAGTTCTCCTAAAGATTTTTTGCATGATACAACAGTAAGCAACGATAATAGTAAAACAGAAATTACCCCTAATGTTTTTAAGAATTTAAAACTCACTTTCTTCCTCCACCATTTTTTTCAAATTTATTGTATAAATTACCCAAAAAATGGATTGTCAAGAATTAATTGAAATCTGTTAAAAGAGATAAAAGCAAATCCATCATTTCAAATTACAGAAACTTTCTCATGCGAAAAAGCTGTCTGCCTTCATATTCTCCTGCTTCTTTGAAATACGATGTTAAATATTCAGGGATAAATTCTTTCACCTCTTCGGTCATAAGAAAAGAATCCGGTTCCGCAAATTTATACCCTATATGATAAATTGAATTAACGGAATCTGCAATTACCGTACCGGTGTTACCTCTATTCTTATATACTGTATTTCCCATATGAATTACTGTTTTAAAAGAAAGAGTTACTTCATCCAACTGCATTTCGTCTGCATATAAAAAGATTTTATCAAGATACAATCTGAAAATAAATTCGATTATATTGTTCTGTTTTCCGTCAAAAGGAACCAGAATCAGTCCGCCGAAATCTTCCCACATCCATATTTTGCCGTCAATGGACTTGGTTTTTCTTTCTATGATATCATGAAATTTCTGTCTAAATCCGTGAAAACTGTTTCCGCTGAAATATCCCTTAAGCTCTTTCTGATTATCAAGCTGAATGAAAATGAAAAAGAAGGTATACTCTGATCCCGATTTAACATCCTTCCATCCGTTCAATGCAGGCTTATGCTTTAAAGACAAAGCTGTTTCCTTTGCTTCGTTTTTATCTATTTCTGAAAAATTTTCAATGTTAATCAGTCTTTTTACGGAAACTCCTGTTTTAAGAAGTTCTTTTCCTATATAATCAGAAAAGCCCATATGGAAAAAATGCGCAATATCAGCAAAAGCTGTTTTAGAATCTATAATTCCATAGCGGATATCTTTTCGAACCGAAAACTGTTTTATTGTTTTTTTAAAATCAGCTTCTTTCATTGCGGATATATCAAAATACAAAATTGATTCAGGCACAATCCGCTGATACTCCTGTTTAATCTCTTTATAAGAAAAAATTACAGGTTTGTCTTTCTTTGCGTCTTTGAACGGGGAAAGCTTTGCGTTATCACTCACAAGATAGATTAACATCATTCCTCCGTTTTAATTTCATATCGGTAATAAATTGTCCCGTTATCAAAGGCATTTTTTGTAAATCTTGCAGTTAAAGTTGAAGGAAGAGACAGATGAACCGAATCTGTTATTGTCAAAGTATTCGGTTTTGTAAAATTAGCTTCTGCTTCTGTTACTTTTTTTACTATCTCAAGTTTTTTTAACGATTCCGGATTATTAGAATACTGGCATGCACCATTATGAATCGCGATTCTGACTTTTAAAGGAGAATCCAGACGGCACTGTTTTAAATTATACATATACAGCTGATTTACTATTTCTATTCCGCAGAGAGCCGCAAACTTATTTCTATTTCCGAAATAAAACGCGATTATTCCCCCATCTCCTTCCCAGCTCCATATACGTCCGTTTCTTCTGTCGGAAGCCATTTCTACTATTTGACGAAGATCAGAGTAAGTCGCTTCTATAAGTGATTTGGAATATTTACGTACCAGTTCAGTGTTTCCCACAATATCCAGACGAAGCATAGATATCACGTAATCAGAACCGTTTCGCAACACTCCCCAGTTTGGAGTTTTTGCAATATTAACGTCTTCAACAAAAGTATTATTCACCTGATCGTATACAAGACCGCTATTACGCATTTCTCTTATAATATCACGAAGATTATGTATTTGATAAAGGCGTCCCATGTAACCTTCTGTTGAAATTTTTATCAGAAGATTTACAAAAATCGGAAAAAGTTCAAGCGCAGCCATGTCCCGAACTATTTGCGCGGCAGCATCTCTGGATGGAATGGGAATATTTTCAGGAAAACCCGTTCTCTGATAAACATCATAATTCGGTATCAGAATCCTGGAAAGAGTTATCATCATATCAACTCCGAAGGATTCAGCCAGTGATTTTTGGGTAACGCTCAAAAGAGAATGTTTTACTTTCATTTTGTTCAATCCGTATTTCATGTTTATTCTGACTTACATTTTTTACAAGTACAAAATACAGTTTCAACATTGTTAGTATTATGAATAATTATAAGTAGAAGGAATTATGACTAATTGAAACAACCGCCTTTCGGCGGTTGTTTTATCTTCGTGATGTAAAATTAGTTTCTAGTCTGGTCAACAATTTTCGATTTTTCTATCCAAGGCATAAGTGAACGAAGAACCTTTCCTACTTTTTCAATCGGATGCTGCATCCAGATATTTCTCTTAGATTTGAAAGAAGCGCATTTTGTCTGATTTTCAAGCATCCAGTCGCGGGCAAATTCCCCTTCCTGAATTCTTCTGAGGGATTCCTTCATTCTTTCCTTAACTTCAGGTCCGATAACGAAAGGTCCTGTTACGTAATCTCCATACTCAGCAGTATTGGAAATTGAATAACGCATATTTGTAAAACCGCCCTCATAAATGAGGTCAACAATCAGTTTCATTTCATGAATACACTCAAAATAAGCCATTTCTTCAGGATAACCTGCTTCTGTAAGTGTTTCAAAACCTGCTTTCATAAGGCTCGTAACACCGCCACAAAGAACAGCCTGCTCTCCGAAAAGGTCAGTTTCAGTTTCATCTTTGAAAGTAGTTTCAATAACGCCTGCTCTAGCTCCGCCGATTCCTGCAGCATAAGCAAGTGCAAGATCAAGAGCTTTTCCTGTAGAATTCTGATGAATCGCAACAAGACAAGGTACTCCTGCTCCTTTCTGATATTCCGCTCTTACCATGTGGCCAGGACCTTTAGGTGCAACCATAACAACATCAATGTCAGAAGACGGAGAAATCTGTCCGTAATGGATATTAAATCCATGAGCAAACATCAGCATCTTTCCGGCAGTAATATTCGGTTTAATTTCTTTATCGTAAAGTGAACCCTGAGTTTCATCCGGAACAAGGATCATTATCATGTCCGCCCATTTTACGGCTTCAGCTACTTCCATAGGCTTGATTCCGGCAGATTCAACTTTTTTCCATGACGGACTGCCTTTTCTGAGACCAACACAAACATCAACTCCGGAATCCTTCAGGTTATTAGAGTGACCATAACCCTGACTTCCGTAACCTATTACGGCAACTTTTTTCCCTTTAAGAAGGGACAAGTTTGTATCCGATTCTTTATATACTTTCATCTTTCCTCCGATTCATTTCACATTATTTTAAGGCTATAAAGAGGTCTTTTTTCGTCAAATGATTTTTTATACACTTTCTTTTAAGTGTCTCTTTTAAAATTCATTCTAATAATAATTTTCAAATAAATATCTCTGAAAAAATCTTGATTAAAGACAAAATTCAGAAAAAGATGAACCATAAGGTTATTTAAGAGAACATTATGTCTTCAAAAACATATCTTAACAAGATTAATGCTGTAACGGATTACATTGAATCCAATCTGGATTCATCTTTGTCGCTTGAGATCCTGTCTAAACAGGCTGGAATGTCAAAATTTCATTTTCATAGAATATTCAGTGCTTTTACGGGTGAAACTCTTTACGGTTTTATATTAAGGCTTCGTATAGAAAAAGCTGCTTCTCTTCTCCTTTTAAATGGAAAGAAAAATCTGACTGACATAGCATTTTCCTGCGGCTTCAATGATTCTGCAACATTTTCAAGAGCCTTCAAAAAACAGTTCGGAATTTCTGCAAGCAGTTGGAAAAAAGCAGAAAACAGCAAGATACATCAAGACTTTAAAAATAAAACAGGTTATTCTGATATTACTGAAATGCGGAATGAAAATATTCATCCCGTTAAAACTGAGTTACGGATTATTCCGGAGATGACGATTGCCTATGTCAGATATACAGGAAAATATAAAGGAGATGCGGATCTGTTTCATTCACTCTACAGGCGCATATTATCATGGGCAGAACCCAGAGGATTTGCAGTAAAAGGAATGAAACAGGTTATTATTTATCATGATTCGCCTGAAATTACGGATGAAAAAAGACTCCGCGTTTCATGCGGCATAGTTGTTCCTCAAGGAACAAAACCTTCAGGCATAGCGGGAATACTGTCTATTCCTCAGAATAAATATATTGTCTGCCGTTTCAGGCTGAAGGAAAACGAATACACAGAAGCATGGAGCCATGTATTCAGATATTCTTTTCAGAAAATGAAATGCGAACCGGCAGAAGGTTCATGTTTTGAAATTTATTCTGAAAATTGTTATGATGAAAAAAACGATCTTACTGAAGTTGAAATATGTGTACCTGCAGTTAAATAAATTTAATCGCTATTTAACTCAAATTAAAAAGCGTAAATGCACTTTAAAAAATACTTAAAACAATAAGAGGTATAAATGGATAACTATGTAATCCGTGCGGTAGCTTCCGCAAACGGACAGAATAATCGCGTCAAAATTTCTGTTTTTGAAGAATTAATTTCTGCACTCGTTCATCTTGATAAATTCAGTCACATATTAGTATTTTCTGTATTAAATATTCCGAAAGATAAAACAGATTCAGTTCCGCATACAGAAATAAAAGAAAGTGTCATGAAGATTCTTTCAATTAATTCAAAAACGGGAGAAATTGAAACTGCGGGTAAGCTTTATGGTAATTCTTTCATTTTTGATATTAAGCCGTATTTTCCTATTGAAGACAGAGTAAAGAAATGTATTTCAAGCGGAAAAACAAACTCAGAAGATTATCTTTCTTTTGATAAACTGGATAACTATCCAATAAATTCCGATATAGATAATTCTGATTTAACATCCTGCAGTTTAAGAATTATTGGAAAAATCGAAAAGAGACCGGGCTTTTGCAGAATCAGAATTTCAAATCAATATTTATCTATTATTGATAGAATCTCAACACATTCACATATAAGAGTTTTATGGTTTTTCAACCGTTTTGACGGCGAAAAATATAGAAAAATAACACAGTGTGATCCTCCTTATGAAAAAGCTCCCCGAACAGGAGTTTTCGCATCCAGATCTCCAGTCAGACCGAATCCGATCGCAGTAACTACATGCGAAGTAATCAAGATTGACCGGCAGTCAGGATTAATAGAAATTAATGATACCGACGCTTTTGATAAATCGCCGGTTATAGATGTTCTTCCATATATTCCCTCAGAATACAGAGTGAAAGAATTTTTTATCCCCGAATGGATAAACCATTGGGGAGAATGGTACGAAGATTCATTTTGTAAGACAAAAGCCGAACATATTATTGAATCCGATTTCCGCCGTCTTGAAAATCTTTTCGGATTTAAAAATGAATTATTTTCTAAGAATACTGTTAAGGCGGATAAAAAGACCGAAGAATCAAGCCCAAATTTTATAACAATAACAGGTGCATGCGAAAACAATCTAAAAAATGTTTCTTTAAAAATTCCAAAAAAACAAATAACTGTTTTTACCGGACTTAGCGGAAGCGGAAAGTCTTCTCTAGCTTTTGATACTATTTTCGCAGAAAGCAGCAGAAGATTCATGGACAGTCTGTCTTCTTCGGCAAGACTTTCATTTAAACAGTTTGAAAGACCGTCTTTTGAACGGATAGAAAATCTTCCTCCCGCGATAGCTATAGAACAAAAATCTATTCCCCGCAATTCGCGCTCAACAATCGGAACTTACTCTGAAATCAGTACCTATCTGAGATTATTATTTTCACGCATAGGAGTCAGGCATTGTCCTTCATGCGGAAAAGCAGTTGAACCAAAATCATCACGGAAAATTGCTGAAATTATTTATACGCTTAATGATAAAATATCTTTTACAATTCATTCAGTCAAAACAGGAAAAGTCCTTGAAACTAATTATAATAATAAAAGAGAATTTTTCATTGAAGAGATTGAGAACCTGTTAAAAAAAGAAAACGGCGCATTACAACTGCGCACTTCAGATAATTATGAATTTATTCTTCATACACGGAATCATTGCTATCATTGCGGAAAATCCTTTTTTGATTTAACACCTTCATTGTTCAGCCTGAACAATCCTGAAGCTGTATGCCGTGAGTGCGGAGGAAGCGGCAAAAAGATGGAAGTATCAGAAGATCTCATAATCGAAAAACCGGAAAAATCGATTCTTGACGGAGCTTCTGCGTGGTGGGGCGACATGAGAAAATTTTTCAATAAACCGAGCGCAAACTGGATGAAAGGAGAACTCATTGCCCTCGCGCGCAGTATGCATATCGATCTCGAACTTCCTTGGAAAGAGCTTCCTGAAGAATTTAAACAAAAAGCACTTTATGGAACTGACGGCGAGAAATATTCTCTTTCTTATAAAGGAAGCAACGGCAGATCAGGTGAAATCTGCAAACCGGTCGAAGGTGCCATTGCTAATATAAAAAGACTTTTCGTTTCATCGCACGGAAAAGTGACTGCTGATTTTTATTTGCAATTCATGGAGGAAAAAGAATGTCATGAATGCAAAGGAGAAAAACTCAATGCTGAAGGGCGTTTCGTTACGGCAGGCAAAAAAAGATTCCCCGAACTCGATTTGTTTTCAATTGATTCTTTGTATGAATGGATAAAATCTTTGCATACAATTTTATCACCCGAAGAACATGTTCTTTGTGAAGATATAATTGAAGGGCTTAAAACGCGGATTGAAAATCTACAGGAAGTTGGACTGAATTATCTTCAAGTCGGAAGGAGCGTTTCCACACTATCTGGAGGAGAAGCCCAGAGGCTTAAACTTGCTTCTCAATTCGGATGCGGCCTTTCAGATCTTCTTTACATTCTTGATGAACCCACTTCAGGGCTTCATGCCGGAGATTACTCAAAAATTATTAACTCAATAAAGAAACTCCGCGATTCAGGAAATACTGTAATTGTAGTTGAACATAACACTGAAGTTATCAAGAAAGCTGATTATATCGCAGATTTTGGGTCCGGCGCGGGAAGCGAAGGAGGAAATATTGTTGCAGAGGGAACACCTGAACAAATAATGAAAAACAACAATTCAGTGACAGGCAAATATTTATTGCCGCAATCTAAACATATATCCTCAAACCAAAATATTGATCATACCAATTCCATTCGGATTACTGGTGCTCGAAAAAATAATCTTAAGTCAATCACTGCATCATTCCCACTCGGAAAACTAACCTGCGTAATTGGAAGAAGCGGTTCCGGAAAAAGCAGTCTTGTCACAAAGACTCTTGTTCCGGTTTTGGATCATTACTGCAAACATGGTTCAATCATCAAAGGTGATTATGATTCAATAGAAGGATTAGAGAAGATACAGGATATTGTTTTTATCACTCAGAATCCGATCGGCAGAACTCCTCGTTCAAATCCGGCAACCTATACCGGCGTTTTTGATGAAATAAGAAAAATATATTCAAAAACTGAAGAGGCAAGAAAGAATAAATTCACTGAAAACCTTTTCAGTTTTAACAGCAAAGGCGGTGCATGTAATTCTTGCGGAGGTTCAGGTCAAAAAAAGATAGAAATGGGATTTATGCCCGACATGTGGATTACATGCCCGGATTGCGGTGGAAAAAGATATAATGAAAAGATTTTAAATATTAAATATAAGAACAAGTCTATTTCGGATGTTCTAGAAATGAGCGTTGACGAAGCCTTATCTTTTTTTGCTGAAGATATTGCTGTTACCGGAATATTATCATCTATGAAAAAAACCGGATTAGGATATATTAAACTAGGACAAAGCGCGTTGACTCTTTCCGGCGGAGAAGCTCAAAGAATAAAGCTCTCCAGTGAACTTTCCAATGATAAAACAATATCTACCGTTTATGTTTTGGACGAACCGTCATCGGGTCTTCACCCGGATGATGTTAATCGAATATCAGATGTTTTCTCTGAATTGACCTCTAGGGGAAATACCGTAATTGCAATTGAACACAATAAAGAAATAATACAAAATGCAGATCATATCATAGAACTCGGCCCGGAAGGCGGAGAAAAAGGAGGATATTTGATGTAACTTTCTTCTATTGTTTAAAACATAAATAGATAAATGCAAAGATAATTACTGTACGTTTTTAGTTACTAATTATTAGATTATTATACGAGTTATCTTTGTTATATTTAATGGCAGCATTTACCATGCAATTTATATCTTAATTAGGTAACTATGAAAATTATTTTTTCGATACTGTCTATTGTTCTTTTTTCTATCTCCTTACAAAGTCAGGTGAAACATACAGGTAAAATAATAAGAATAACAGAGAAAGAAATAACTGTCAAAAATGATAATTCCAATGATCCTTTTGAAATGGGAGAAAAACTTTATCTTCAACATGGAGATAAATCAGTTGTATTACGTGTCACATTTCCAATGCAAGTTTCCGCACAATGCATATTGATATCGGGGAAAATCAATAATCTTAGATTAAATCAAACAGTTATCTCCGCTAAAAATTTATATTTTTCAAATGATTTTCAAAACAATATAATAACAAAAAATTCTTTAACAATAGATTCCTTTGATACTTTTATCGGCTTCAAAAGAAACGATTCTATTGATAAAGCCCTTACAGTATTGGGTGATTCCTTTGCCATCATATCTTCAAGTTTATCACAGACTATAATTTTCTGGAATAAGGAAGTTGAAGAAAATTGCTATGTTGAAATTAGTTCTGAGAACGATACAGGAAATCTTACTAAAATAAGCAGAATAAAAATAAGTTCAGAATTAATCAAAAATGGGAAATTTGCTTACCTAGATACATCAAAGAAAGGAACAGTTCACTTTTTGCGATCAAAAGGAATAAAAGATCCATGCTTAAAACTTTTCGGTCTTTCTTCTTCTTCAATTATACAATTATTCGGAAAACCTAAAGAAGAAACTGACAATGCCGATTTTTTTTCATTAATCTATAAAAGTTCTCATGGTACAATCGTTAGTTTCTTTTTTTCTCATGATACAAAAATTCTTTATTCAATTAATATACAATTTCAAGATAGCCATAATGAATGATAAGTCCACTTTGCAAAAAACAGTTTCTTGACAGTAAAGGTATAATTACACATGGTATTAATCCGTTTTATCATAAAAAACGATGTATTTCATTTCATAACCAAAAAAGAGGATCAACATGTATAGAGTTTTAGGAATTTTAATGAGCATTTTAATATTATCGCTCGTCTCATGTTCCAAGAAAAAATCTGTCGAGGACATGCTGAAAGACG
>JAEWVM010000080.1 GCA_023396615.1 Spirochaetota bacterium
GTTTTGCTAAGGTCAATGCTGATGCTTTTTGTACCGGACTGAATAAGAGTAATGACAGCTCTCTCGAAGTGCATTTTATCATCAAGAGTGGCTCTTTCACTATCCACGATGATTATGTTGCCGTTAAGAATTATCATTCAGCTCTCCTGTAATAGTCGAAATCAAAATCGCGTAATTGTCAATTAAAATTGAAACTTTATTGTTTGACCTGCGGCAACAATCATTTTAATCACTGTCTTCCGTTTGGTAATGATTTAAAATTCGTTTGACTTATAGCGTATAAGTGTTATAATAATCATCTGATTACATTGTCCGAGAGGGTTGTTATATGAAAAGATATTTTTTGATACTTTTGTTGATTTTTCCGGTATCTGCATACTCTCGCTGGAGTCTTAATCCGGAAATTGCTTATATTTCAACCGGAGACTCCCTTTCGCCTTTTATGCTCGGCGCTTCAATTGAAACAGACTTAATGAAAAATTTGTCTCTCGGATACAGATTCGGTAAGGCTTCAAAGAGCGAAAATGTGGGTGATGTCAATGAGGAAGAAATTGATTTCATTGTAAATATGTTTTATGTTCAGTACAGACATCAGATAAACAATATGCCTTTGTACGGTTTCGGTGAATTTGGTGCAGGTTATTCGTTTGCAACAGTTACCGCACAATGGAGTCCGACTGATACTAAAGTTTCTGAAAAAAAAGACCGCGGAACTATGCTTTCATTAAGAGCCGGTTCTGTTTATGATTTCTCTCAGAATATTTCTCTTTATGCGGGATTAGGGTGGCATAAATCATTATATACCGGAAGTCTTAATACGGCAGGAAAATCAATAAGCGGATATCAGCTATTTTTCGGCGTAAAATTTAATATTTACGGTTCTAATAACGAGATGGAGTCAAGATACTGATTTTAATGATCTTGTCACGGTCTTCTTCGGTTTAAGCTTAAAAAATTTCTTTACACTGAAGTTTCGTTAATAATTCTGTCTATAAACGGGGTTATTAATGTTAGACGGCAAATATGTTTTTTCAGATATTCTGGAAAAAAGAGTTAAGCGCGGCGGAAAAATATTTATTCTTATAGCAATTCTCGGAGCAGTTAATTCATTTATCGTGAATTATACCGACGGTTATGCAAACCTTTTCATCGGATTGGGTTTTGTTCAATTATCTGATGGACTCAGTCAGCATTTTAAGTATTATTATAACGGCGTACTTACTTTTTCAATAACATTTAATATTTTGTTCATTTCACTTTTTTTAATAATTGCAATACGTGTAATGAAACACAGCTTACGCTTTTTTATATTCGGGCTGATTCTTTATTTCGTGGATTCCGTGATATTTCTTGCATACCTGGAAGGTAAAAGCTTTTTCTTCCATATGCTCCTAATGTCATTTCTCCTATATTATGGTTTTTGGCTTTTTCAATTGAAAAGAAAGGAAAAAGAAATTACTAAATGAGCAATGCTTCTATCGTAAATGAGCTTGAACTAAAAGTTATTTCAGGAGAAGAACTTAACTTTGAAGAAGCGATGGCTCTAACAAAAGAAAATTGCTTTTCATTAGCCCGTTCTGCCGACAGAATAAGACGGCATTTTTCCGGGAATGAAATGGTTCTTTGTTCAATAATAAATGCCAAATCAGGAAAATGTCCTGAGGACTGCCGTTATTGCGCTCAGTCTTCATTTTATTCAACAAATATTAACGAATATCCATTAATTCCTTATGATGAAATTCTACCGCAGGCTTTAAAGATGCGTTCATTGGGTGTTAAACGGTTTTCTATTGTAACAAGCGGACGCGCGCTTAATGATGAAGAATTTGATTCAGTCTGCAATATTGTATCATCTCTTGTTAGAGATACCGGTATGACCATCTGTGCTTCAATCGGTTTTATGACAATTGAAAGAGCGGTTAAATTAAAAAAATCAGGTCTTTCACTTTATCATCATAATCTTGAAACGAATAATTCATATTTTTCAAAAATATGTTCAACTCATTCACATCGAGAAAAGCTGGAAACTATAAGAAATATACGTTCGGCAGGCATCGAATTATGTATTGGCGGAATAATAGGTCTCGGTGAGGCTTGGAGTGACCGCGTCGCATTTGCATTTGAAATTAAATCGCTTGATCCGCAATCGGTTCCCATCAATATTTTATCTCCGATTAAAGGGACACCGCTTTTTGGAATCAATCCGATATCCCCCGAAGATATCATCAAGACGACTTCAATTTTCCGTTTCGTTATGCCGCGGACAAATATCCGTTATGCCGGCGGAAGAATGAATCTTGGCAGTCTTCATGATCAAGGAATACTTTCCGGAATTAATGGTTTAATGATAGGTGATTTTCTGACTACTCAAGGAAGATCCGTAAATGATGATATTTCCATGCTCGAATCAATGGGTTTTATTTATAAAAATCCTCAAGAAAGCTGAGAGCATAGTATCTTAAGATAATTCAGGTTAATTGATAATCAGGCAAGAAGAGGTCCCAGGGATGTCTTGTCCGATAGAATATGGAGGTGAGTATGATAAACTTCCTGCATCGAACAGCCGCCGCTATTTATAATTATTCTGTATCCGTCTTTTGTGAAACCCTGTAGATCAGCAATTTCTTTTGCTGCAAGAAAGAGATCGGCGAAAATATGTGAATTATCGGATGTTGTTGATGAAACATTTTCCGTATGGGTTCTATGAATGAGGAGAAGATGTACTGCAGCCTGCGGACGTATGTCTTTAAAAGCTACAACATTGGCATTCTCGTAAACTATTTCTGATTTTATTTCTTTTGAAGCAATTTTGCAGAATAAGCAGTCCATGAATCCTCCGAAAAAATAATTGCCAAAATAAGCCGATTTAGATTGAATCCAATAAAAGGGTTGTTATGAAGCTTTGTAAAGCAATAAAAATTCCGGTTGTTGCAGTGTTTTTTCTCTTGGTTTTTTTTATTGGGTATCTTGCAAAAAAAATTCTGCCGGAAGGAATTAATTATATAATTCGTAATGGAAGTTCTGAAATTGCTTCCATATCTAATAAACTTTATTCCGGTGATCCATTGGATAGAGTTGCCGGATATGCTGCATTGTCTGAAATCGGCGCGGATACCGGTGATTTTTTAGATAAAAGAATTTCCATTGAACATGATGTTTACATGAAACGTATTCTTATCATCTGCAGAATCTCAGCTATGAATGATGAGTCTGCTCTAAAGTATCTTGACACTTTAGGTACTGATATTGAATTAAAAAATGAAATTGAATCTATAAAAAAGAACATTTCACGCGGAAGAAATAATTTCACTGAAATGAAAATAAGGCTGTAATATGGATAAAACTGCTTATGTATCGGACATCTGCTCAAGGGCAAAAAAATCCTCGCGAGAGATATCGCTGTTAGGCGAAAAAAAGAAAAACGAGATGTTATTGTCGCTTTCTTCAGCTTTGAGGAAAGAAAAAGATTTCATTATAGAAGAAAATTCGAAGGATTTGATTTTTGCTAAAGATTCGGGTTTGTCGTCGGCAATGATAGACAGACTTTCTCTTGATGAAAAGAGAATTGATTCATTGGCGAAATCTGTAGAATTTATTGCTTCACTTGCGAATCCTGTCGGATCTGTTGAAAACATGAAAACAATGCCGAGCGGTATACGTGTCGGTCAGATGAGAGTGCCTGTTGGTGTAGTGATGGTAATATATGAAGCAAGACCGAATGTTACTGTGGATATAGCTTCTCTTTGTCTTAAAAGCGGAAACGTCGCTGTATTGCGCGGCGGCAAAGAGGCAATTAATTCAAACAAGGCATTGTATTCCATTGCGAAAAAAGTTTTTTCACAACATGTATCGTCTGAACCATTGTTTCTTGTTGATGATCTTGATTACGCTGTTGTTGATCTTCTTTTGAAGCAGAACAAGGATATTGACATTGTTATACCACGCGGCGGTGAAAAACTAATTAAAGCTGTTTCAGAAAAATCTTTGATACCGGTCATTAAACATGATAAGGGTCTTTGTCATTTGTTTATTGACGAAAGCGCCGAAAAGCAGATGGCGATTGATATCGCCGTAAACGGAAAAGTTCAGCGTCCAGGAGTCTGTAATGCAGTTGAGACTATATTGGTTCACCGTAATTTCCCTTACACTGCAGAGCTTCTGTCTGCATTAAAAGATAAAAATGTTGAGATACGCGGAGATGATTATCTCCGTTCAATAGACTCCGGCGTTAAACTTGCTTCTTCTGAAGATTATGACACTGAATATCTTGATTTGATTTGTTCGGCTAAAACCGTTGATTCCATAGACGAAGCGATTGAACACATTGCTTTGCATTCTTCTAATCATTCGGAAGCGATAGTAACAACTAATTATTTCAATTCTGAAAGATTTATAAATGAAGTTGATTCTTCGGCCGTACTGGTAAATGCATCAACGCGCTTTCATGACGGAGGGGAATTCGGTTTAGGTGCAGAGGTCGGAATATCGACGCAAAAACTTCATGCCCGCGGTGCAATGGGAATGCAGGGACTTACGTGTCTCAAATACATTGTTTACGGAACGGGGCAGATCAGATCTTGAGAATAGGAATTTTCGGCGGTTCATTTGATCCCGTTC
>JAEWVM010000115.1 GCA_023396615.1 Spirochaetota bacterium
TTTTTGCGGGATCCGGAAAATCTAAATTCAGATTCTATCTCTATAATATAACAACATTGAAAATCGAAAAAATAACTGAAGACAACTCGAGGGAATATAAATATTTCTGCGGAGAATCTTCTCCAAAATAATATTATGAAAAAAATACTAACAATAATACTTTCAGTCTCACTTTGTATTATTTCCGGATGCACCGCACGCGGAATAGGCAATAATGCAAAAGAAGCAGTATATGGGAAATCTGTAAAAATTTCCGAACTAAATGACAACTCCCCTCTTTCCGAAGTCGGATTCGCATGTACGGAGACAGAGCCTTCGGATGATGAAGTTAGAAAAATGACAGATGAAGTCATTGAACAGATACTGGGCAAAAAAGGTCTTTTGGCGATAATTAAACGCGGAGATAAAGTAGTAATAAAAGTCAACATGGTCGGGCCGGGTTATGGAAGCGTAAACGAAAAAGGACGGGGCATAATTTCTGATCCCAGAATTGTGAAACATGTTGCCGAAAAAGTAAGAGAAATTATCGGATTTGAAAACGGCGCCGATCTTAAAATAATAGATGCGCTTTTCTATTCGGAGAAAAATCCTTCAAGCAAATCAGAAAAAACAAGTTTCTATAGTGCCAGACTTGAAAGAAAAAATAATACAGTATATTATGATTCCGATGCGGACGGTTTTCTAGACGGTTCATCAAAAGCAGAACTGGTGAACCTTGACTCCATTAATGAAAAAGACCGTTACCGCACAACCATAACAGAACCGCTGATAGGCGATACAGAAGTATATCTTCCGAAATTTCTCCGCACAAAAGAACAGGCAGGAGGAGAATCCGATTACTGCGACGTCTACATCGGAATACCTATTCTAAAATCACATGCCTTTACCGGCATTACCGGCGCACTGAAACTTCATTATGGACTATCTCCCGGAATACTTAAGCGCACAATGCATCACGGATACGGATGGGGAACCGGAGATGTACGACTGCTGCTGAATTATCTTTGCGCGATAAACAAAAGCAGAAAATTTGACCTTGTTATAATGGATGCGCTGACAGGCAACAGAAAAGGTCCGCTTAACACTTCAATGAATTTAGGCGGATATGATATGAGAACCGACTATATTTTAACAAATGCCGTGTTATGCTCAAAAGATTCCGTTGCTGTTGATACGGTAGAAACTCTTTTAGCAGGATATAATCCTGATTCAGTTCCCCTTCTTGAGTCAGCCTTTAGAGACGGAATAGGAATAAACAAACCTTCTCATATAGATCTGAAGGGTTATGAAAAATTCCATTTACACAAGATTCGGCTTTCGCAATCTAATCAAAACAGATATCCTTTTGAAGACGGATGGGGAAACGCCCGCACTCACAAAGATTTTACAAAACCGCAAAATCTTAAAATAAAAATCAGTTCATCCGGCGGAGGAATATATTTAATCGACTATTCCGCGGAAGAAAAAACTATAGGAGATTCAGGGCTTTCAAGAATAGAACTTCTTATAAACGGCGAAAGATTATCATACACAACGCAAAAATGCGAATCAGGAACATTCACCTTAAACTTGAAAAAATTCAGCGGACGCGAAATAAGACTAAGAATTGCAGCATGGGATAATGTTCTTAACTGTTCTTTATCCGAGGAGATAAAAATCAGGGTCAAATAAAAACGGTTTTTTACAATGCCGTAAGATGAATGAAAACAATAATACCAAAAATATCTGCCGAAGGCAGATACTAAGATGGTAGGAGAACCGCCATCGAAGCGCTTCAATATCCGACAGGACGTCGGAATAAAAGCGCTTCGTAACCCGCGCCCGAAGCATCGGGCAGGACACGAGTAGCCAATTGAAATTTATAATCTTATTCCTCAGAACCCCAATCACCATATCGTTTAATTAGATTATTTTTATCAAAAAAAATAGTTGTTCGATACAAAAGTAAATGATCCCCTTTCATATTGTTCTCTAATGAGATATCTTCACTACTGGCTTTGAGCGATCTTATAATATCTTCGCGTTTAACTTTCCCAATACTAGCGTTTTTAAAGATAATCAAATCTTTTTCCGTAGCATAATAACCTTCTCTTTGATGAGAATTAGAAATACCCATTGAAATAGTAAAATAGGTCAGAATAGCCATAGTTACAAGAAATATAACCAACAATACAAAAAATGAGTTTTTCCAATAATTCTTTACTTTCATAAAACCTCTAAAAAATCTAATCATATATATTCTGCATTAAAGATAGAAAGCAATTTCAGCTAACTTCATATAAATGATAAATTAAATACAAAGCATCATTTTTTTAAATAACAATATTCCACTAGTTTCAATTATCAAATAGTCAATTTACCTGATAGGTATCATAAAAGAACACAAAGAACTTATGTACTAGATATGTGAGAGAACAAAAATCAAAATTTGCCGAAGGCAAATTTATCTCTGATCGGAGCGCAGGAGTTCTGTCTGAGCCGAATCCGCCGTGTTTACAAAGGCGGTTCGGCGAGTTCTGCGCGACAAAGAGCGGGAGGGGGTTGCAAAGGGGCGAGGGTCGGCGAGTGAGACCTTCGCCCCTTTGATCTTTTTTATTTCTTCCCGAAAATTCCCTTAACAGTCTCAAGAATATCAGGCGGAATCATTATAAACTTAGCATTCTGCGATTCGCTTATCTTCGTAAGGCCTTTCACATATTCCTGTCCGATGAGATAAACAAGAGGATCTCCGCCGGTAGATTTCAGTGATTCCGAAACCATTCTAACGGCATTTGCCTCAGCTTCAGCAAGCCTTTCACGCGCTTCTGCGTCTCTCATAGCAGCTTCCTTTCTGGCTTCTGCTTCAAGAATCTGCGCGAGTTTAACACCCTGCGCTTCTTTCTCTGCGGCTTCTTTCTTTGCTTCCGCCTCAAGAACACGCGCGCGTCTTTCACGTTCAGCCTTAAGCTGAAGAGCCATCGCCTTCGCAAGTTCTGCCGGAGGAGCGATATCTTTAAGTTCAACACGTGTTATTTTTGTTCCCCATGAATCGGTTGCGTCATCAAGAACAATAAGAAGTTCCTTGTTTATTTTTTCACGCAATGACAGCGATTCATCAAGAGTCATTTTACCCATTATAGAACGCAGTGTCGTCTGAGCAAGGTTCATAATAGCCCATTCCAGATCCTGAATTCCGTAAA
>JAEWVM010000174.1 GCA_023396615.1 Spirochaetota bacterium
CCGTCATTTGCGTTTGTTTTAATTTTATAAAGGGTAAAAGTGGTTTGAATACCTTCTCCAAACTTATCAGTTGTTTTTACGAGAGTGTACTCGTCATTGTAAACCGTGTTTGCGACAGAATTGTCATCCACGAATCTAAGTTTATAGGCAATGATCTTTCCGGTATTTTCCTTCGAGAATTTATCTGTTACAAGCATGTTCATAAAACCGTCAAGACTTGTGACAACTGATTTTGCGCCTATAACTGTTACATTGATCTGATCCTTTGATTCACTTTTGCTTTTGTCGACTTTTAAATCTGCATTGTATTTTCCGTATACTTTTGCATCGATTTCCGCTTCAAGACTTGTTTTAATTGAGTTCCATGATTTTTCAGACTCAATTGTAAGATATGCAAGTCTGCCGTACGAGATGGTTGAAACATAAACCGGTCTGTATCCTTTGAAATCCTTAATGTCGAAGCTGTCGTATAGGAATGTTCCGGGGCCCTGGTCAACATCGACTGTATAAAAAGTTTCCATAAATTTGACCATGTATTTGCGCTTATTTGAACCTGTGTTGAAGTCAAAACCGCTTTTAATGTTTGTTTCAACTACACCTGAGTTAAAGCCGACACCGAAATTAAATTTAATTCCGAAATCTGATTCTGAAAATATTTCGGTAGCCTCAAACGAATATGTTGTAGATATGGTGCCGAGATTCTGATTCATTATTTTATTGTGCAGTGTTCTGTATCCTGAAAGTGAAGGAACATAAGTATCCTTAACTTTTCCGGCTTTTCCTTCCTTGGTTTCAATATTTGTCAGGTCGTAAGAAATGGTGATGGGTCTTTTTGTTCCTTTGCTGATTTCCTGATAAGTGCCTGATTCAATTGTGTGACCTAACAGCACTGATCCGGGATAAATAACATCTGATGACGGATTAAGCAGAATCTGCTGATCAAACGCGGCGCTTGCCTTGAATTTCTGTTTTGTTGTGATGTACGTAATCGGTGTTCCGTCACTGGTTATTGACTGCTTTCTTGATTCTTCAACTGCACTGCTTAAAGGTGTTTCTTTAAGTGACTGAGGTTTTGCATTATTATCGATTCCTTTCGGGTTGCTCAATGCCTCGAGCTGTTTAATTAATGCTTTGTTGGGGGCAGTTGCTTTGGGGTCTTTTTTAACAGGCTTTTTCTTATCTTCTTTTTTTTCTTCTTTACCTGTAACTTTGTTTTTAATTTTTTTGATCAACCCGGCTTCTGAAGGCATGCTGAAAAAAAGCGAAGCGAGCAGCAAAACAGGTAGAACTTTAAAAAATCGCATAATATCCTCACGATGGTTTTATTTCCGGTTTATTCCAGCCGGATTGTTTTAAGCATTTAAGTATAGTTTAACATGATGCTTTTGTCAATAAATATGGATTAACTAAAGTTTTTTTTTAAAATGTGATAAGCGTTTTTATTTGTTCTTTCGCTCGTTTAATTCTCAGTTCTTTATCTTAAATCTGATTTTAAGTATAATTAAAAATATTTGACATGATTTAAAAATGAAATCTTTTTATTATCAAGTTTATAAAACAAACATACAGGAGATGCAAGGTGAACTTATTTTCTTTTTTAAAATCTTTACGTTACTCGCATGCAGCATTAGCTGTTTTTATTTTTATTTCATGTGCCGGAAGCGGCACTCAGGCAAAAACATCAGACAATCAGATGCTTTTTATTGCTGTTCTTCAAGGGAATCTTGTTCAGACTGAAAAAATGCTTAAAGAAGGTGCGTCACCTGAAACACGCGGAGTCAGCGGAAATTCTCTTTTGTCTACGGCCTGCCATGCAAGCAATGCTGAAATGGCCGATCTTCTTTTAAAATACAAGGCAAATCCTGATAAGCCGAACAAAGACGGATCAATTCCGCTTAATTTTGCCTTTAAGCCCGTCATACTGAAAAAGCTGATAGATAAAGGCGCAAACATTTATCAGGTGTCGAAAAAAACCGGTGCTACTGCGTTTGAAACATGGTGTTCGACTGCATGGGTTACAACCGAGGCTGAGAAACAGGAAATGATTAGAATCATGAAGTCGCAGAAGCTCAAGGTTGACCGCGCGCATCTTGAAAAAACATCATGGATAACCGATAAAGATATAAATGAGATTCTGAGGCTTTATCTGCAGAAGGGTTATGATCTTAATAAATCGTTTAATTCTGCAAAAAACATGCCTCTTCATATCGCAGCATCAAATGATAATTATCCTTTAATGCATAAGCTTATCGCCGGCGGTGCAAAAGCATCATATAAGAATATCGAAGTTCGTGATCCGCTGAATTTGATAGCAAGTTTTCAAAACAGCAAAAGAACGGAATCCGAATTTAAAAAGATGCTTTTGGAACTTCTTGCCGCCGGTGCAGATATAAATACCGTAGACAGTGAAGGTGACACGCCATTGATTAATGCCGCTGATGTTGATAATATCGGTAAAGTAAGAGTTCTGCTCGGCACAAAAGGAATTGATATTCATAAAACCGGAAATTACGGAGAAACAGTACTTTTCAGATCAAAGAATTTAGCGACTACAAAACTTCTTGTAACTGCGGGGCTTAAAGTAAATCAGCCCAATAAATATAATCTTACTCCTCTTTTTAATGTAATTGATTCGGCAAGCGTAAGCTATCTTATTCAAAAAGGCGCCGACGTCAACCATGTCGATAACGACAACGAAAACGCTTTGCTTTATAATATGCACTCTGCTTATGATGCTATAAGATACGGTTCATCATCAGAAGCACAGACTAAAAAATATCTAGAAAAAGTTAAGATTCTTATAAAGAGCGGCATCGACGTAAACTGCAAGGCAAAAAAGACGGGTTATACAGCTTTGTTATGGGCAGAACGTGCAGAGATGGATAAGATTGTTGATATATTGAAAAAGGCGGGAGCTCGCAAATAATTAGTTTAAAGCGGACCTCGAAAGAAGTCCGCTTTAAAATTTAATTCAAAACTGTTTTTATTCTGTTTAAAATCTCAAGATATTTCTCGCGTGTTTTTTCTACAACTTCTTCAGGAAGTGCAGGTGCAGGGGAGTTCTTGTCCCATGTTGTTGTGTTTAAATAATCTCTTATATACTGCTTGTCAAAACTTAACGGCGAAACACCCGGAGTGTACTTTTCTTTTTCCCAGAAGCGTGAAGAGTCAGGCGTAAGAACTTCGTCTATCAGAATCAGTTCGTCTTTCACAATTCCGAATTCGAGTTTAGTGTCAGCTATTATAATATTGCACTTGTCTAGAACTTCTCCTGCAAATGAAAATACTTTAAGCGTCATTTCTGAAATCTTATCAGAAAGTTCTTTGCCGAGTTCCTTCTGCATGTGTTCAAACGCTATATTTTCATCATGACCTTCATCTGCTTTTGTAGACGGAGTGAATATCGGTCTTTCGAGTCTATCAGCAAGTTTAAGCCCGGTTGGTAGAGTTATTCCGCATATAGCTCCGGTTTTCTGATAATCATTCCATCCCGTGCCGATGATATATCCGCGTGCGATGCATTCGTAATCGATTTTTTTTGCTCTTCGGGTGATTACCGCGCGGTCTTTCAGCTCATCGTGATCGCAGAAAGGTTTCGGAAATTTTCTATAATCTGTTTCGACTATGTGATTTCTCATGAAGCCGATATTTTTAAACCAGAGATTTGATATCGTGTTGAGTATTTCGCCTTTGCCCGGAATTCCGTTAGGGAAAATGTGATCGAACGCGGAAATTCTGTCGGTTGACACTATCAGAAGATGTTCATCGTCGAGTTCGTAAACATCGCGCACCTTGCCTGAAAACAGCTTTTTCGCGCCGGGTATATTTGTCTGCGTGAGAGCTTTCATTTGAACCTCGTTAATTATTGTTATAATAACACAATATTATAATTTTGCAATACACTTATTTAATATCTCATTAACAATCTGAGGGTTTGCTTTGCCCTTTGATTCTTTCATTACCTGACCGACGAGAAACCCGGCTGCCTTTGCTTTACCTTCTTTAATATCCGCGATTGATTGAGGATTCGCCGCAATAACCGCTTCTACTATTTTTTCAATTTCTGATGTGTCCGAAACCTGAACGAGACCTTTCTTGTTCACTATTTCTTCCGGATCATCTCCGCTTTGAAGCATATCCGCGAATACGGTTTTTGCTATTTTTCCGTTGATGACATTTTTATCAACAAGAAGAAGGAGCTTTGCGAGTGATTCGGGTTTTACGATAAAGGATTCCATTTTCTCGGAATCGTCAACATGAGCAAGCAGTTCGCTCATTATCCAGTTGGATGCTTTTTTCGGATTTGCTCCGCATGAAACGGTTTTTTCAAAATATTCAGCGAGTTCTCTCGTGCTTGATAGAACCGAAGCGTCATAAACCGGTAGCGCGAAATCTTTCATGAATCTGTCAATTTTTGCGTCAGGAAGTTCCGCAAGAGATGATTTAAGTTTCTCAATAAATTCTTTGTCTACTATAACCGGTGCGAGATCAGGATCCGGAAAATATCTGTAGTCATGCGAATCTTCCTTGCTTCTCATGGAATACGTTTCTAGTTTATCAGCATTCCAGAGGCGCGTTTCCTGAACGATGGTTTCGCCGTATTCGGTCATCTGAAGCTGTCTTTTGTATTCGAATTCAATTGCAAGTTTTACCGCCTTAAATGAATTCATGTTTTTAATTTCGACTTTATTTCCGAGTTTTGTTGCGTCTTCAGGCATAATGGAAATATTTACGTCACAGCGAAGTGAACCTTCTTCCATATTGCAGTCGGACACTCCGATATAGCGCAGTATCTGTTTGAGTTTTGAAAGAAATTCATAGGCTTCGTCGCCGCTTGAAATGTCCGGCTCGGTTACTATTTCGATAAGAGGCGTTCCCGAGCGGTTGAAATCGACATACGAATAATTTTTTGAAGCGTCTTCAGGATGAACATTTTTCGCCGCATCCTCTTCAAGATGAATTCTGTTCAGACGGATGTCTTTAAAACCTTCACCTGATTTGACACGGATATTGCCGCTTTTGCATATCGGTTTGTCAAACTGTGAAATCTGATAAGCTTTCGGAAGATCCGGATAGAAATAGTTTTTTCTGTCGAATTTAGAGTATTCGGATATTGAACATTCTGTTGCAAGACCCGCGAGTATGGCCTTTTCGAGTACTTTTTTATTTAGAACCGGAAGAACTCCGGGAAGTCCCATGCAGACGGGGCAGGCGTGAGTGTTAGCTGCAGCTCCGAATTCTGTTGAACATGAGCAGAATATTTTAGATTCAGTGTTAAGCTGTGCGTGTACTTCGAGTCCGATTACTGTTTTGTATTTCATTTTATCTCCGGAAATCCAAATTGCGTTGTATTATGGAAAATATTGCGCGGTCATTTGTCAATCAAAAAGGGCGGAATTAATTATTGACAAAAAGGCATCTCGGAAAAGAAGTGAGATGATTTTTCGGTTTCAAAATCTGCTTATTCAGCGTGTTTTGATTCAATATCAGTGTTTGAATTTCAGATTCTGATCAATTCCTTTTGAAATCTATGAGGTCCTATGTTTGCAGAAAGAACCCACTGCGGTGATTTATCGGTTGCTGATGACGGAAAAGAAGTTGTTGTTTGCGGATGGGTTGACCGCCGCAGAGATCACGGCGGCGTAATTTTTGTCATGGTTCGTGATGTTTCCGGCGATATCCAGGTAGTTGCTGATGAAACTCACTCCAAAGAAGCCGCACTTTCGGCTGATAAGCTGAGAAATGAATACTGTGTTTATGTTAAAGGGAAAATCAGAAAAAGAACTCCTGAAAATATTAATCCTAATATAAAATCCGGTGAAATCGAACTCGTCGCAGCAGAAATAAAGATTCTGAGCGAATCGGCGCCGACTCCTTTTTCAATTGAGACTAGAGATAATCTAAGCGAAGAGGTTCGTCTCAAATACAGATTTCTTGATCTTAGAAGAGCGGAAATGCAGGAAGCGATGATCAAGCGTCATGAAGTGATGCAGGTTACGCGAAACTATCTTACAAAGAACAGATTTTATGAAATCGAAACTCCGATACTTAACAAATCAACTCCTGAAGGCGCGAGAGATTTTCTTGTTCCTTCAAGAATCAACAAAGGAGAGTTTTACGCTCTTCCTCAGTCTCCGCAGATGTTCAAACAGATTCTTATGATGTCCGGTTTCGACAGATATTTTAATATCGTAAAATGTTTCCGCGATGAAGACCTCCGTAATGACCGTCAGCCTGAATTTACTCAGATTGATATGGAGCTTTCCTTCATCGATCAGGATATGATCATTGAAATTATTGAGGGTCTTCTTAAAGATATCGTAAAAGCTGTTAAGGGTATTGAAGTTAAAAC
>JAEWVM010000238.1 GCA_023396615.1 Spirochaetota bacterium
GAAACAAAAGAATACGATACAGAATTATTTGCTGAATTTTTAAAACTCGGCAGAATCCGAATTTTATCAGAGAAAGATTTTTTTGAAAATATACTTTCTGATCTTGCTTCAATCGGTATAATGAGTGCAATGCTTGAAGGCGGAGGACGTGTTTCGGGCGGATTTTTAAACGAAGATGTTATTGATGAAGAATATTTGTTTATTGCGCCTAAAATATTTATAGACGGCAAAAAAGTATTTTCAACTTCAATTACATTTAACAGCCAAGCAAATAAAAAGCTGTTTGATATATCGTCCTGTTCATTGAATGATGATATATTGTATCATGCTTATTACAGAAAGAGGTCTGATGTTTACAGGAATTATTGAAGAGTGTGCAAAAGTTTCATCAATCGTTTCTTCCGGCAGTGGAATAACTATCGGAATTGATTCATGTATTGTAACTTCTTCATTAAAGACTGGAGATTCTGTTGCACTTAACGGCGTATGCCAGACAATTACAAAAAACACTGATAAATATTTTGAAGTATTCGCATCACGGATAACAATTTCTCTTACAACGCTCGGAAAATTGAAAATCGGCGATAATATTAATCTTGAACGGGCCATGCTTGCCAATTCTCGTTTCGGCGGTCACATTGTATCAGGTCATGCTGACGGAACGGGAATTATTAAAAATTTAGTTTCTGATGCCTCAGGCCTTTCTGTGAATATTTCAGTTCCTCACGAATTGATTTCCATGATGGTGTCTAAAGGTTCGGTAACTGTAGATGGAATTTCTCTTACAATAGTTTCGGTAAAAGGTAATGATTTTACTCTTTATATAATACCTGAGACAATGAAGAACACAAATATAACTTCATGGAAAGTCGGAACATCTGTAAACATCGAGACCGATATTATCGGAAAATATGTTAAAAAATTTGTATCCGCCGATAATTCGAAAAGTCTTGAAGAATCTCTTAGAGAAAACGGATTTATTTAATTACCACTTAATTTCCGGATGCATCTTTGATAGAGTTTCGGCATCTGTTATGTTGAAAAATCTGTCGATAAATGCAAGTTTGAAGATGTGTCTTATGCTTTGATTCATATTATAAAGATGTATTTCTATTTTTGAATTTTTAGCTGTATTCATAAACTTAACTAAAGCACCGACTGCCGATGAATCAATATATTCCGTTTCGGTGAGGTCGACTCCAATAACTGATACATTCATTCCAATGAGTTTCATATATTCGGTTTCAAATCTCGGAACTTCATCAATAATAAATTTGCCCCTTATCTGAATCTTCGAGACAAGGCCGGATTTTTCAGAACTGATTTCAATCATTCGAACTTTCCTCACCATAATATTCTATAATAAGTATTTTAAAAGTCAATAACTATTAGCTGTCCGGCATAAAAGAGTAAGTTGTATAACCCGCAGAAGCTCAAATATATTGTTTGACCGGATTCTTAGATCCTGAGGAATCGGAGTTCACATAGTTAAATACCAAAAATTCGTTTGATATTAATTTTACTAGGAGAAAGAGGCAAATGAACCGGTTTTCGTTTATAAGAAGAAAGATAAGCCGCGTTAATAACTTCAAGAGCCTTATATCCGTCCAAGCCCGATGATGTTATAATATTTGTTTTATTTGACAGAACGGATTTTACTTCGCGGTATAAATTTGTAAACGAATTATGCTTATTTTTGGGAGTAGGGAAAATAATTTCTGAGAGATCGCGGAATCCTGTATAAAATGATGATTCTTTCGGTGTGTATAATTTCCGGTAACCGTTGCCTATGATGATGCGGCCTTTTGAAAGAACAATATCGAGTTCGAATGCAAAATATGAACAATTTCCGCCGGCTTCTGCAAATATATGAACTCCGTTTTCAGATTTCATGTGACATGCGATATAATCTTCAAAACCCTTGTTGCGGGAATATCTTTGAAACTCTGAGTTTACGTAGATTATTTCTCCGGAAAAAAAACGTATCATATCAACTAGATGCGTTCCATCGTGCAGAAAAGGGCCTCCGCCGTTTTCTGCGAGAGAATTTTCTCTATGAGAAGAAGTCATCATTGATCCGCGTATAGAAATCAGTTTTCCGAGATTTCCGGAATCTATCAGATGTTTTGCCGTTTGATAATAAGGATCATAGCGTCTTTCATGGTTTGTTATCAGAATTACAGAGTTTTTACTGCAGATGTTTAAAATTTCATCAGCGGTTCTGATTTCAGCCGTTAAAGGTTTTTCGGAGACAATGACTTTAACTTTATTTTCGGCGCAAGATTTTATTATTTTATAGTGCTCTGAAGTATTTGCCGAGATAACAGCCAGATCTAGTTTTGCTTGCTTCAGAAGCTCGTTGTAGTCGGAAAAAAGAAATTGCTGTTTGATTTTCGCCTTTTGCGCGAACAAATTTAATCTGTCTGCATTAATATCACAGGCATAATTGAATTTAATTCCGGCGGATAAGGCTCCGCCGTAGTGGGTGCATGGTTTATTTCTGAGCGGATCATTTTCAAGCATAAATCCGATTCGCCCGCATCCTATCAGCGCAGAATTAATTTTCATTACAGAATAGGGAAATAATTAGAAATTTCGAAATCTGATACATGGCGGTTAAATGCATCAATTTCTATACGTTTATTTTCAATAAATATTTCTTTGATGCATGAGCCCAGAGTTTCATCTATGAGTTCACTGTTTGAAAAATGGACAAGGGCTTCGGATAGTGTTTCAGGTAATTTTTGACCATCTTTTGGTTTTGAAGACATATCTGAAGGTTTTTCGAATTCGTAATTATTTTCTATACCCTTAAGTCCCGCATTCAGAATTACTGCCAAAGCCAAATATGGATTACATGAAGGATCAGGATTTCGTATTTCAATTCTCATTGAATTAGGTTTGTCAAGTCTGCATTCAGGCACCCTGACCAGCATTGCATTGCTTCCCGTGCCCCACGAAACAAAAGTCGGAGCTTCGAATTCTGCATGGAATCTTTTGTAAGAATTTATCCATTGATTTGTAACTGCAAAAAATTCGTTAGTATGCTTGAGTACACCAGCAATAAAATGTTTCGCTGTGTCCGAAAGTAAATAATCTTTGTTTTTATCAAAAAATATGTTTTTGTCGTTTTTAAATAGGGACATGTGAATGTGAAGTCCTGACCCGTTTTGATCGGAAAAAGGTTTCGGCATAAAAGAAGCGAAGATGTTATTCATCTGTGCTATTTCTTTTGCGACTATGCGGAAAGTAAGAATATTATCGGCAGTTGCGAGAGCGTCTGTATGACGAAGATCAATCTCGTGCTGGCTGAAGGCGCCTTCATGGTGTGATGAAATTATATCAATTCCCATCTGCTGAAGTGTTAAGACTGTCTGTCTTCGGTAATCGCTTGCAGTATCAAGAGGAGTAAGGTCGAAATAACCGCCACGGTCGATAAATTCGGGCTTAGTTGAATTTTTAAGAAAGAAAAATTCAATTTCAGGTCCGGTGTAAAAAATATAACCTTTATCCGCTGCTTTCTTGAGAGCCCGTTTAAGTACAAAACGTGAATCTCCTTCGTATGGCGTCATGTCGGTTTTATAAATGTCGCAGAACATTCTTGCAACTGAATCTTCTTTCGGCCGCCATGGGAGAATCTGAAAAGTTTCCGGATCGGGAACGGCAAGAAGTTCATGTTCTTCTGTTCTTGTGACTCCGGAAAGAGTTGATCCGTCAAAACGGACTCCTTCGGCAAGCGCATCCTCGAGTTCGTCAATATTTATGGCAAAACTTTTTAAATTTCCGAGTATATCTGAAAACCAAAGCCTGACAAAACGAACGTTTTTGTCGCGAGCAATTTTTAAAATGTATTCTTTATCCTGGTTCATATTTTTCTTCCTGATTAAAGCATTAAATAAATTAGTATTACCAATACGAGAACTATAAAAAAAGCCGCACCGATTAAAGCTATTGCAGTTGGAGATATTGATGAATCTATTCCTGCGGATGAAGTATTATCTTTACGGCGCTGTTGCTGGTTTTGCGGATCAAAATTGTAAATTCCGTCAATTCTTGGATCATAAATACGCAGTTTTACCTGTCTCTCGTCTTCAAAGCATTTAGCATAATAACTTTGATTAATTCGGCAGATAATTTCTATAGGTGATGTTTTGCTTTCGGCTTTAATATCAACAATTTCAGCCGGAACAGGTTTAACTCTGTTGTCTAGCCGTAAATGATAGAGCTCGATAAAATGCTGTGCTGTTTGGTTTGACGCATCGGGCTTAATCATAATTCTGTCGCCTATTCTGAGGTCGTAAATAGGTTTTCCTTTGACAGGGGAGAGAATGGGAGATGCGGATATAACTTGAGCATCCTTTCCGTAAGCGAAGGATGCCGTTCTTGCCGTTTCGGCCTTGTTTTCGGCTTCTTCGGTGTTCTTTTTCATTTTGGTTTCAATCACTATATCTCTTGAAACTTTTTCAATTCTGGTATCAAGAAGAAGCTGTTTGTCGTGAAGTATTCTGTTTAAAAGGTCATATATCGAAATACTTACTCCGGAATCATCTGCAGTCGAAACAAAACTGAAAAGCTGTTCGTTATAACTTGTATCCTGTTTCAATTTTTCGAGCTGGGCCTGGAGAGAATTCGTGAGGCTGGTGTTATATGTTCCCTTCCATTTGTATTGCGTGACAGTGTCTTCGAATTTTTTCCAGGATTCATCGGTGCTGATATTGTAAATATCAGAAAAAGAAGTTATAACTATATTATTGTTCAGAATACCGCCGTTCTGATCAAACTGAATAGAAAGAATTCCGAAAAGATTCTGAGTTCCTGCTTTAAAACGACCTTTGACGAAAAAATTCATTTCATCGGAATTGCTAGAATCAGGAAAAGAGGACAATAATTCTTCACCCATAGAACCGCCATTCTGTTTTTTTTAGCCGAATAATGATGAAATCAAAAAGACCTTATGTCAATATAAAAATTTCAAGATTGCAGATTTTGGTTTGCAAAATTAAAAGATGTGAAATTTATAAGATTCAGAAATCGGATTTTAATTTCTTTCTTTTTTGCTTTATTTGTGCCGATAATCAAAAGGTATAATGATTCAGGAGGATTTTTGTGCGCAAAATAGTTGTTCTTGGGATATTTATCTCTCTTAACATTTTTGCTTTTTCGGATCAGACAAATACCGAAAGGGTTGTTAAAGATAATAAGGAATATATTGAGTTTATAGATCTTCCTGTATCTAATTTCGGTTCTAAAGAAAGCGAAGATTTTTTTAATATTTATTCAGCACATTTTAATGCAGAAGTGGCATTTCTGCAGTCAGATTATAAAAGAGCATTTCGGAAAATATTTGAAGCTCAAAAAATGAGCGTAATTCTTTACGAAAAAATTCTTTCGGATTATTATCTTGAAGATTCAAAGGATTTACTTGATAGAATGGCTCCTTTTGTAATCAAGTCGAAAAATTCACTGGCCAGACTTTATCTTTCTCTTGGGTATAGAGACAGGGCGCAATGTGCTACGATAAAACGTTCCGCTGATGCTTCTCATCCCAGACTGCGTTCATATAAAATCAGTCAGTACATAGAGGCAATTAAATATGCCCGCCGCTCAATGAGATATGCTCTTCTTGCATTATTTGAGGCTCAGGATGTAGAATCAAAAAAATACATTTTCTCCCATATGATTGAGGCAGAGAGAGAAAAAAATAATCCTTTTTATGAAAGATTTCTGAAAAAGCAGGATTCCGAAATTGTTGAAGAGCTTAACCGGGATTTTGATTCTTATGACAAGGAATATGTCCAGAAAACAGCGTCAAAGAAAAAAGAATTTGAAGATTCGAAAAAACCCATAGATCCTGCAACGGAAAAATATATGGGAGAACTTCGAACTGAGAGACGTGTTAGATTTAAAGACGAGAAGATGACTGCAGAATATATCCGTAATGGCGAGTTTGCGAAAGCGGAAGATATTATAAGAAAATATGTTGATGATATGAATTTTAAACTGATAAATGCGACTCTTGAAGTCGAAAAAACTTCAGAAGGAAAAGAAAAAGCCGATTACGATTATGAAAAAATAATGGTACATCACCTGGATAACAATTCAAGATATTCAAAAGACTCATATCTTGAAGGCTTTTATAAAAAAGCAAAAATAGTTGACGATATAGCCAAAAAAGATAAGAATAGCGCGGAAGTTAAGAAAGATGAGGTTAAGCCTGAAGTTAAGGCTGAAACCGATGTTCTTCCAAAGGAGTCTGTGGAAAAATAGGTTTTTTCTGTTTTTCCGTTAAAAATGAACGATTTTCATAAAAAAATGCTCAATGATATATTGGGTCGCGGAAAAACCAGAAATCCCGATCCTTCATCTGCGATAATCGAACGTGATAAGCTTGTAAGAAAGTCTGTTGCAGATTTGTATTCTGTTCTTACTCAATCGAATCAGCCCGATCTGGCAGTTAAACTTCTTGCTGATCATGTTGCTATTATGGTGGACATGATCAATGAATTTAAAAGCAAAGGGAGAGGCTGATGCGGTTTCTTCTATCTGCTGTTTTTATTTTAATTCCGCTTTTGGTTTCCTCATGCTTTAAGCAGGAATTCGGCGGACTTGGAATTCAGGTTCCCGCCGGTCCGAAAATAGTTTCTGACGATAATCCTTTTGTAATTGTCAGTGTTTTTGAAGGCGGTGCCGGAGAAAGCGCAGGTTTACTTGACGGAGATGTGATCAAATCCGTTGACGGCAAAGAGTTGAATGGTTTGGAATGCGACTATATCGTCAATGAGCTTCTTCGCGGCAAGGTCGGAAAAACTGTCGTCCTTGAAGTTCAAAGAGGCGAATTGAGCTTTGTTTTTAATATTCCGCGCGGAAAGATTGTTTTACAGGAATGAAAATCCTGACTAAAATATATTCACGGCTGGTTTATGCTGTTGTTGCAATTTTATGGCTGTTTTTGGCTGTTGATATTTTTTATAAGTTTATGTATTGAAAAAGCCCGTCCAAGAAGGACGGGCTTTTATTATTTTGAGGTTATGAAACCTTCTGCTTTTAAAAGTTCGGCAATGAGAACTGCTCCTCCTGCGGCTCCTCTTAATGTGTTGTGAGAAAGGCATATGAATTTGTAATCATATACGCTGTCTTCTCTAAGTCTTCCGGCTGAAATCCCCATCCCATTGTAAAGATCTCTGTCAAGTTTAGTCTGGGGGCGATTGTCTTCTTCGAAGTAAGTAATAAACTGTTCAGGAGCGCTGTGCAGTTTAAGTTCCTGCGGTCTGCCTTTAAAGTTTTTCCAAATCGAAAGAATTTGATCTATTGAGGGTTTCTTGTCAAATTTTACAAAAACAGCCGCCATGTGTCCGTCTGATGCCGGAACGCGGATACATTGAGCTGTAATTGCCGGCGATTTCGCGTTAACGATTTTACCATTTTCGACTTTTCCCCAAACTTTCAAGGGTTCCTTTTCGCTCTTTTCCTCTTCTCCTTTAATGAAAGGAATAAGATTGTCTGTCATTTCCGGCCAAGTTTCAAAAGTTTTACCTGCGCCTGAAATAGCCTGATATGTGCAGACGGCAATTTCCTTTACACCGAATTCTGAAAGCGGAGAAAGTGCCGGAACATAGCTCTGAATCGAGCAATTCGGTTTTACTGCAATAAATCCTTTTTTTGTGCCAAGACGTTTTTTCTGCGCTTCAATGACTGCGATGTGAGCGTTGTTCACTTCAGGCAGAATCATCGGAACATCATCAATCATTCTTGCTGCAGAATTATTTGAAACAACCGGAGTTTCGGTTTTTGCATAAGCTTCTTCGAGCTTCAATGTCTCATCTTTCGGCATATCGACTGCGCAAAAAACAAAATCGACTTTTGCGGCAACTGCATTGATATCGGCTGCATCCATTATTGTCATGTCTTTTGCATAAGAAGGGATGGTTGTCTTCATTGCCCATCTTCCGGAAACCGCATCAGAATATTTTTTACCAGCGGATTTTGAACTTGCCGCAAGCGCCGTGACTTCAAAGTCAGGATGATTGTCGAGCAATGTGATAAATCTTTGTCCGACCATTCCAGTCGCGCCGATTATACCGGCTTTAAGTTTTGCTCCCATATTTCCTCCATGCAGCAGAAGGTTTACCTTGCGCTGCGAATTAGCTAATAAATGCGGCAAAAAAGCCGCCAAAAAAGCATCGTCTTAAAGAGAGTTTAAGCGTCAAGGCAAAAAATGCTTTTTTACATTGGTTTCACTTAGAATATATTCTTGACACTTTAGTCTTTCGGGTTTTTTTTGCAGAAAAGGATTAAAGAATGAACAGATATCTGCTTGTGTTTTTGTTTTCACTGATTTCTCTTTCTTCATGCGTTACGCTGATTAAAGACGAAGAAGTTGACACTATCAAAAAATATGAAGAAGGAACATATATTCTTAAAACAAATTTAACGGATAATATGGGTAATTCTTTGAGCAAAGGTACCCGTGTAAAATTGATTTCAAAAACAACTAATGAGTATGTTAAATTCTATGCTTATTCCGCGAATGAGCCTCTACTTGAATCGAAACGTTTCCTGCTTCTTTATTTGTTTCAGGAAGATTTTCCGATAGACGGAACGGAGAAAAAGAAAAAGCTTCAATACGGCTCTAAAATGAAAGTTGATAAAAACGATAAGACTCGATATGTAAACGAAAACTATCAGGGAGAAGATCTGAACGAGAAAGAACAGAATTTTTATGATTATGAGAATTATCAGTTTTCTTTAGAAAAGCTTGAAAAACGTCTTTATAATGTCGTTGAACCTGATAAATCTTCAGTCAAAGATTCCAAAACAAAATAATAGAGAGGTTTCATGTTTTCCGGTGTTTATACAGCATTAATTACCCCGTTTAAGGATGGCAAAATTGATTATGCTTCTCTTGAACGCATTATTGAGTTTCAGGTTCAATCCGGTGTTGCAGGTATTGTTTCCATGGGAACAACCGGTGAGTCTCCCACGATTCCTCATGACGAACATATTGAGATCATAAAAAAAACTGCTGAAATAATTAAAGGCCGAATTCATCTTATGGCCGGAACCGGTTCCAATTCTACTTCTGAAGCTATTCATCTTTCCGAGAGGGCTCAGAAGGCGGGTGCGGACTCTGTTTTACTTGTTAATCCTTACTATAATAAGCCTTCGCAGAAAGGGATGATTGAGCATTTCGCCGCGATTTCAAATTCGGTTGATGTTCCTGTCGTTTTGTACAATATTCCGGGAAGAACTGTTGTTAATTTTTTGCCTGAATCGGTTCTTGAATTATCTTCACGCGCAAAAAATCTTTGCGGCGTCAAAGAAGCAAGCGGTGATATTACTCAGATGATGCGTCTCATTGAGATTTGCGGCGATAAGATAGATGTTCTTTCAGGTGACGATTCTCTTCTTCTGCCTCTTCTTTCTGTGGGCGGAAAGGGTGTTGTTTCTGTTTTGTCTAATATTCTTCCGTCTCTTGTTGTTGAAGTCGTGAGGCTTTTCGAGGATGAAAAACATTCGGAAGCTAGAGCTCTGTTTTACAAGCTTCTGCCGCTTGCGAGATCCATGTTCGTTGAAACAAATCCTATTCCGATAAAAGCTGTAATGGCTAAAGCCGGCTGGTGTTCGCCCGATGTCAGGCTTCCTTTGACTGAACTTCCGGCTGAAAAACTTGCTGATATAATTAAACTTTTTGAAAAAAGCGGTGAAAAAATATGAATTTTGCCATATCGGGAATTTCGGGCAGAATGGGTACAACCATTTACAGAATAATTCATCAAAGAGGGCATTCTCTTCATGCAGGCTTTGAGTCTCCCGCATCACCGTTTATCGGAAATGATGCAGGACTTCTAATCGGACTTAATGGTGTAAATAATCATGTATCGGAGATAAATACCGATAAGCTTAAAGGCGCCGATGCTGTAATAGATTTTACATCGCCTTCTGCGACTATGATTCTTCTTGAAGCGGCGGTATCAACTTTGACTCCGATTGTAATCGGTTCAACAGGATTTGATGACGCGGAGAAAAAACTGATATTTGAAAGCGCAAAACGGATTCCTGTTCTATTTACGCCTAATATGAGCGTCGGAGTTAATCTTCTTTTCAAAATTCTTGAAAAGGCAGCTCAGATACTTCCTGACGGTTATGATATAGAAATTTCAGAATCTCACCATAAGTTCAAAAAGGACGCTCCGTCCGGAACGGCACTTCATCTTCTTGATATAGTGAAAAAAAATTCTCCGCATCATGCAAATGCAAAAGCTGCCTGTTCGCGTGAAGGCATAATCGGCGAACGTAATGCTGATGAGATAGGAATGCAGGTTCTGCGCGGCGGAGATATTGTCGGAGAACATACGGTTTACTTTGTCGGTATGGGCGAGCGCATAGAGCTTTCTCACCGGGCGACAAGCCGTGATAATTTTGCTATGGGAGCAGTTAGGGCGGCAGAATACATTGCAGGAAAAAATGCCGGATTGTATTCTATCGAAGATGTGGTTGGTCTTAAATAAATGACTCAGAAGGGTATTGATCAGAACGAAATGAAAGAGCTTCTAAAGGAGTATGAAGAGAATCCTTTTGATCCGAATAGAAAAAATCCTGCTGATGTTATGCGGATTTTCTTTCAGTTTAATACTTCGATCATACCGGTAATTTCTCGTCGAAGTATACTTCTTGGAATAATTACTAAAGAAACAATTACTGCGGAGATGAGCGACATTGCGCGTTTTTCCTCCGTAAGCATAGATAAATTCATCTCAAAAATAGCCCGCAAGTTTTCATTTGATGAACTCATTCCTGTTGTAACTGAAAACCGTGAATTTACTGTAATAAATCTGTTCGGTGAAATTCAGGGTTCGTGGACAAGACTTCAGCTTTTATCGGCTTGTGAAAATGAGAGTCTTACTGCTGAAAATATTGAATCTGAAGTTGATTCTCAGGTAGAAGAGCAGAAGATTCAGTGGATGGTATATCATGTTCTGGAACATATTCCGCGTCCGCTTTATGCCGTGAATGAAAAAGGCAAAACCGTTTTTTACAATCTTCATTTTGAAGACATGTATCTTTCTAAAACCGGAAAAGCCGAGGTTGATGCCAAGCATGTAGAAACTGTTTTGTCTGATAAATCGCGCAATGATTTTCTGCACAGAGAAGTCAGCGGTGAGATATATTTTCATTCAAAAGATATAGGCTGGTATTACGAGAAGATCCCCATGAAGGATTCGCGCGATAATGTCAACGGATACCTCTATTATTTCGGCCGGGATATTAATGAGCCGGGTAAAGAATCAGCTTTTTCAATGAATGGTGATTCGCTTATTTCAATTCTCGAGAATGCTGAAAGGTCAGTTATCGTCAAAATACTCGATGAGTGCGCGAAAGACGCTGATGCAGCCGCGAAAAAACTAAAGGTTCCGAAAAATTCATTTCTTTCCAAAATTAAAAAGTACGGAATAGTCGCAGAATAACATTTCTTTCCTTATTGCTGAATTGTACTTGCAAAAATATTAATTAATTTTTATAATGTATTATGTCTCTTTGCCGATAATTGAAATTTGTCTTGATTCTGCTTAAAAATAATGAGACATAATACTTTCTCTTCCCGGAGGGAATATGGAATTACTGAAAAAGCTTGCTCTTCAGGCGAAGGAAGCCTTTTTAAAGCTTTCTACGGCCAAGAAGGCGATTGTTGCCGGAGTTGTTCTGGCATTGTTTGTCGCGTTTGGCATAATGATTTCTGTTTCGGGATCCGAGCAGAAAGTTGTTCTTTTTGCGCAGCTCGAGTCGAAGGAATTCGGTGAAGTCAGCAAAAAGCTTGAAGAGATGGGCTATAAATACAGCACAACCGGGACAACCGGCATTTTGGTCAGTCCTCAGGAACGTGACATTATCCTCACGCGTCTTGCGCAGGAAGATTTGATTCCGAAAGGCGTTCCCGGATGGCAGCTCTTTGATATGAGCAAGTGGACTGAAACCGACCGTGAAATTGATGTAAAGTATATGCGTGCGTTGACAGGTGAGCTTAAGCGTCACCTTGAGTCGTTGAAGAATATAGATAAGGCCGATGTTCAGGTTGCGATGAGCGATGAATCGCTTTATTCGAATGAGACGGCAAAATATACTGCAGCTGTTACTGTTTATCTTTCGTCCGGCTATGAAAAACTTTCACGAAAAGAAGTTAAGGGTATCGTCACACTCGTATCAAGAGGGGTCGGACCTAAGCTTAAGCCGGAAGATGTTGTTGTAACGGACGAAAACGGAAGCATTATTTCTGATTTTGACGATGACGGAGATGCTGCAAAGCTTGAAATATCTCTTCTTGAACAGAGAAAGAAACTTGAAGAAAAAGAGCGCGTAAAGATGCTTCGTGACATTCAGGAAGGTCTGAAAAGAATTTTTTCTGAAGATAGAATTCAGGTTGTAAGACTTAATCTTGAGTATAACTGGGACAAGGTAAACGAACAGAGAAAGGAATACCTTCCGTTCGTTCTCCGTCAGGATAATCCTGATACGCCTTATTCGGAACTTGAAGTAAAGGAATCGACTCCGATTTCAAAAAAAAATACTACTGAGAATTTTCAGGGTCATGGTTGGAATCCGCAGGGACCTGCCGGTACCGACGGCAACCGTCCTCCGGGATATAAGGCTGCCGATGACCAGTTTGCAAAATATGATAAGCAGGAAAATATTGAAAACCTTGCAGTTGGTCAGTCTGATAAAACCATTCAGCGTCAGCCGTATGAGGTTGCGA
>JAEWVM010000178.1 GCA_023396615.1 Spirochaetota bacterium
ACTTCTGCCAACGCAAGCTTTTTTGCCTGTTTTCGCAGATGAAAAAGATGCTTTATATCTTCGGTTATTCTATACATGCACGGAACAAGAATTAAAGTTATCATCGTAGCAAAAATCAATCCGTACATAAAAGCGATTGATAGAGGTCTGACAAAATAATCCTTTCCTCCGATTTCAAGAACAGAAGGAAGAAGACCGAGAACAGTCGTCCCGGAAGTAAGAAGAACAGGTCTTACCCTTGAAACACCGCCGACAACAAGAGCCTTCTCAAAAGGGACGCCCTTTTGTCTGAGATTCTGGATAAAATCAACCAGAACAGTCGAATTACTTACAATAACACCGGCTAGAGCGAACACTCCCAAGCATCCCATGAAAGAGAAAGGCTGACCGTGAAGAAATAATCCGAAGACTACACCTATCATCGAAAAAGGTATCGCGCTCATCAGAATTACTGCAACTGAAACATGCTCAAAGTATGCAGAAAGTAAAATAAATATGACTGCCATCGCTACCAGAAAAAGTATTCCCAAATCCTTCATGCTCTTGTCAGAATCTTCCTGCTCTCCACCATAAGCAAAAGCAGTATTCTGATATCTTGTTTCAATGTCCTTGAACTTTTCTTTCAGCATTTTATTGACTTCAAAAGAAGTTGTCTTTTTGATGTCAATTTCCGCCTGAACCTGAACAAGTCTTTTGAAATTCAATCTATTTATAAAAGCAACGCCTCTTTTCTTTTCTATTGATGCAATTTTTGAAAGAGGAACAAGTCCGCCGCTAGAATTTGAAACCATGACATCATTCAGACTGCTCACAGCTTTCTTGTAGGCCAAAGGAAATCTCACCCGTATATCAATTCCCTCATCGCCGATCTTCGCAGTAGAAGCAACTGAGCCTTCAAACGAAGCATTAAGAGCAACAGCCGCGGCAGTTACGGAAACACCTGTACGCTTAGCCATAACTTCATCAATTTTATAACGGAATTCATATTTTCCGTCTTCCATATCCATTCGGACTCCGTGCACTCCCGGAATAGTATTAAGATAGTCTATATACTCCTGAGCCGCTTTAATCATTGAAGGGAAATCCTCTCCGCGGATTTCCACGTTGATAGGTTTTCCGACCGGAGGACCGTGTTTCTCCATTTCAATCTTAAGAAGAGCTTCTTTAGGAATAGTACCATCCGCAATCTTCTTGTTTACGGCTTCATTAAGAAGTGCTGTAAGCTCGGTTGCGGTTCTTTCCCTGTCCTGTTCCGGAGTCAGATATATTACAATAGTAGATTTGTGAGAACCTTCACCCGGCTGAGGATCAAGCAGACCGAAATCTTCAGTACCGACCCGGGATCTTATAGCCTTCAATTCTCCTTCTTTAAAAATAGATTGAGTTATATCTTCAATAGGTTTTACAATCGAGAGGTTTTTCCCAAGATTATATTCATTCGGAAAATAGCATTTTATGGTGATTTTTTCTTCACCGCCGCCCGGCATAAACTGAAATTTTACGATTCCGCTTCCAATCATAAATATGCTTCCGAAGAAAACAAAAGACAAAATTATGAAAGTCAGATAACGGTGATGTATTGCCTTCTCAAGAAAAGTTTTGTACTTTTTCTGCATAAACCCGAAAAAGCCCGGAGCAAAAACCAGTTCAGATTCATCAGGAACGGCATCATGTCCGTGCTTGCTCGAAAGAAACATGTTCAAGAATGAAGGAAGAATGAAAAGCGCACATATCTGTGAACCTGCAAGACATATTAAAAGGACAATCGGAATTGCCTTAACAAACTTTCCTATAATTCCTGTCAGAATGGCAAGGGGCATAAACGCAGCGAATACACAGCAGAAAGAAAGAAGAAGAGGCTTCCACACCTCGGCAATTCCCATAGCGATTGCATTGGTTTTTCTGTGTCCGAGCTCCATATATCTGTGAGTGTTTTCACTTACAACAATACTCGCGTCTACAATCATACCGAGAACCATTATCATACCGAACATACTGATAACGTTTATTGTTATGCCGAATCCGTTCATTCCGAGAAATCCGAGCATAAACGAAACCGGAAAGCAGATCGTTATAATGGAAGCCATTCTTATGCCGAGAAATACTATTATTATTCCGGCACAAAGAACAAGTCCAAGCAAAGCATTTGATATTACAGAACTTACCTGTCTTTCAGTATAATCGCTCTGATCGAGAAAAATATTATATTCTACATTACCAAAAGAAAATTTCTTGATATTCTCTCTGATTTTCTGAGACATATCGATTTCGTCATACTCTCTTTTCTTTTTAACCGTAAAAACAACAGCTGTCTTTCCGTTAACACGTTCGAAACTGTCAGCTTCTTCAACGGTATCTTTAACAGTAGCAACATCCGCTATTCTCGTAGTAAACCCGTAATCATTCGAGCTTATAACCGTGTTTAAAACTTCATTGATAGTCTGATACTGACCTTTTGTTCTGAGAATGTATTCTTTCTCATTTATGTAAAGTGAACCGCCCGGAAGATCCAGATTTCTTAATTTAACCGCATTGACAATGTCGTTAAGCGCAAGATGATACTTTTCCAGCTTATTGGGGTCGGCTTCAACCAGCCACTCACGGTCAAGAAATCCGTAATCTTCGACTTCGGCAACTCCTTCAATATCTTCTAAAAAATCTTTAAATTTGTCAGCGGTCATACGAAGATCTTCGTATTTCACCGAATCATCTTTTCCGAAAAGTGCGATATCTACAACCTGGGTTTTGTCGAGCTTGAGCTCCTCGACAATAGGTTTTTCCGCGTTCGAAGGAAGATCTTCAACGAGATCCACTGCGTCTTTGATATCGGTAACTATTTCCGAAGTATTCGATTGATTCATGTCGATATAAACAACTATCACCGACACGTTTTCAATATTATAAGAACGAACCTTATCCAATCCGCTGACTTCTTTTATTTTTTTTTCAATCGGCGTTGTAATAAGATTTTCGATTTCTTCCGGAGAACCTCCCGGATAAATCGTTTTAACCGTTACCATGTCGAAATTAACCTGAGGATATGCTTCTCTGTTGGTATTCAGAAAAGTAAATAATCCCGCACCGACTATCATTATAACTACAATGACTGCCAGCTGTTTCTGTCTTGATAAATAGCTGAAAAAGGCCCCCATCTTCACTTCCTCCAATATTTTCTATATAAACTAAACTTCGAAATTATCGCCTGTAATCTTTGACACTATTCTCATTACTCCGCCGAGTGTGCCGAACTTGTTGATTTTAACCGACTCTGCCAGTATTTCCAATGTAATTTTCTTGAGATCTTCAGGAAGAACCGTCACATTCGACTTGTCAGTCAGAATGCTGTTGATTTTATCAACCTGATAATTGTATACCGCTTTCTGAAAATCTCCGCCGTAAAAATCTTCACCCATAAACGATGATATCTTTTTCATACCGAAGTGAATAATGTTTCCCTGAAAAATATCACACGCGAAAATAAATGAATTTGAAACTTTCATTCTTCCGGATTCAACTCCATCCGAAATGATTTTCATCAGATATCTTTCAGAATACAGCTTGTCATATTCTTCCATTAGATTTTGGATTTTAGTGCAGTCATCATCCGCCATGACTCGATGATAAAAACGGATAATATTAGTCGGATCTATGAGTGAAACTACTGCATTAAAACAAAAAACAGCCAGATTAAGCTTCTGCTCAGGCAGTAGTTTTTCCGGATACGGAAAAATCTTTAATTCATCAATAACTCTGTAATCGAGAAAGAACTTCAAAACTTCATGATAAAGATTTTCTTTAGTTTTGAAATGGTAATGAAGAAGTCCTGATGCGACTCCCGCGCGTTTAGCAATTTCGCCGGTACGCGTACCGTCAAAGCCCTTTTCGCCGAATTCGGCAATTGCAGCTTCTAAAATTTGAATTTTTGCTTCTCTTTCGTTCATTTCATTGTCCACACAATCAATATGTTTGACCATTCAATCAGTTTGACAATAATTGTCAAGATTAATCCTTCTAGCTCACCTTTAGTAAACTATATGACGAAAATCTTTTTAACCTATTGCTATTAACCTTCATTCTTTCTGCAATTTTTCCGATAAATTACCAATGAGACGTTTTACTTTTATATTACTTGTGACAATATCTCTTCTGCCGTCGGTAAGTTCCGGGGAAAATTACCAGTATCAATACTTTAACCGCGACAAAGACAAATATGTTCCTTTTTCTGACTATATTCCTCAAATCCGCCGGCATAATTACACCGTTCCGCATTTTCTGGAAGATTATTATCTACTATATGGAATGAAGCAATATTATGACGAGAATTCTCTCAGAATGAACATACTCCGAATGAAAACTGCGCTCGAATGCAATTTTCGCCATCCTTCGAACGCTCTCATAAAAATCAGCACCGAAGAAGAGTATCTGAAATATAGAAATCTTTTTTTTATGCACATTCATATGCTTTTGTGCAGAAATTACCTCAAAATCGCTCTTCGTTACGATAAAAGAAAGATCTATTTTTACGATGCAGATCAGGCAAAAATGCTTTCCGACAGCCTTGAAGCGGCAAAACTTTATTATAAAGACGCTTTTCCCCATTGGTATGAAGCAAAAAAATACGCAGAACAGGCATCTAAAATAAAAGTCACCACAGATCTTGGGTATATGGAAACCGAACGATTCCGGATTATCAAGGGTGACCTTGACATGGAAAAAATCATAAAACGAGATCTTGCATCCCTTGATAAAAAAATCGCCCAGCTGAAAAGCATGGAAAGCCAAAACTCCAGATAAAACCTCCGAAAAGATTGTTGACCGATATCGGTGCTAACGATTTACATACTCTTCTGGGAATATTTTATAAATTGTCCTGATTTTGGAGAAAATGATGAGTAAATATTTTATACTTCTGGTGTTTTTATCGGCAATCGCCTGCTCAAACGACGGTCCCTTGAAACCAGGAAATATATCAAGCAATTCCCAGATAGGTCTTGTTACCGAAAAATCATCTGCACTCAGAATTGAACCATTTATATATTCATCCAGAATAATAGACCTCCCAAAGGGTGAAAAACTCGAAATTCTTGACCTTTCAAAAAAGAAATCAGCTATTGCAAAATCTGTCGATTACTGGTATAAAGTTAAAACACAAAACGGTATTACAGGCTGGATTTTCGGCGCAAACATTAAAATCTTTTCTGCCGGAAGTTCATTTTCATTAAACAATTTCGAGGAACAGCTTAAAGACGAAGAATTTGAAAAACTTTCCACTGAACTTATTGGAAAATGGTGGAGCGTGAACACTCAGGAAGAATTCACTTCATATTGGATTGCATTATTCAAAAACGGCGAATATGAGGCAAAACATAAGGATTCAAATCATCTTTTTAAAGGAAAATACAATATAGATGCCGCAACATCGGCTATCAGTTTTGATGAAGGCACACCTCTTGGTAATGAATTCAAATTTACTGAACGCGGGCAGAATTATTTTATAGAATATGCTGACGACAAGAACAATTACCGTTTTAAAAGAATTTCCCTCAATCCAAAATCAGAGCAGGAAGTTGAAACGGTCGAAGAAAAAAAGGAATCAATAGAACCGGTTCCTGCTCAGGAGAATAATGATAAGAATCAATAAATACCTTTCATCATGCGGTTTGGGATCAAGAAGAAAAGTTGAATCATACATTTTAAAAAAACAGGTATTCCTCAACGGCTCACCGGTCACGGATCTTGCCACGCTTGTTGACCCCGAACACGATACTGTAAAATGTGCCGGTCATATAGTAAAACAAGTCAGCAAAAATGTTTACGTTATGCTGAACAAACCCAAGGGTTTCATTACTACTGCAAGCGATCCGGAAGGACGCCCGACTGTAATGAATCTTCTTCCCCAGAGATATAAGGCTCTCGGCATTTTTCCTGTCGGCAGACTCGACAAGGATACAGAAGGACTTCTTCTTCTTACAAATGACGGCGAGCTTGCAAACAGACTGATTCATCCGCGTTATGAATCAAAAAAAGAATATATAGTAACTCTCGATAAACCTCTGGAAGAAAAAGATAAACAGAGAATTGAAATGGGTGTTAAGCTCAGGGAATTTCACGCAAAACCGTGTACTATTGACCTTGTAGACAAGGAAAGCACTGTCATAAAAATGACAATTCACGAAGGAAAGAAAAGGCAGATCAGAATAATTTTCAAAAAGTTTCAGTACAAGATAAAGAAACTTAAAAGAATTTCAATGGGCCCGATTGTTCTTTCAAACGTCAACTCAGGCTCTTTCAGAGAATTGAGACCCAGAGAATTAAAAGATCTTAAAAAATATCTCTCAATAGAATCATGAACTACTATTATTACAAACTCTCCCCTTTTTTCGGGACATATCTCTTGATACTTTCGGGTTTTCTCATTCTGATTTCCATAACCGGATTTATTTTTCCGGTTAAAATTTTTCAGAAATGGGAAAAGTGGACAGAAAGCAGTTTCTTCCGTTTTCATGGAGTAGCCTTAATCGCGGGAGGATTTCCTCTTCTCAACTACAGGGGCACGGTTTCGGGAACTGCTCTTTTTATCGTCGGTCTGATTGTTATATTCACTGCCCCCTTTATCATCATTTTCCCTGAACTGTTCAGAAAAGCTCTCGATGCTACAAAGGAAGAATTTTCTGATAATGACAAGAAAGCCATTGTATATACCGACAGCATTGTCCGGATTCTTGTTTCTGCATTAATTATCTATGTAGTTCTGTCAGAAAAATAATTTCCATATACAAAAAGCACAAAATCTGCTTGTCAAAAAACTTCACTTGCGATTCATGGAAAACGTTTGCGCGAACTTGGCCTTCATAGCACAAAAATATATAAACCGAAGGCAAGGGTGGATATTTAAATGGTAAGGAGACTATACCGCGAAAGCGAATTTTACAGCATTTTCATCAGGCTTGCAATTCCTATTGCTGCGCAAAACCTGGTATCTTCATCGCTGAATTTAATAGATACCGTAATGGTCGGACGGCTCGGAGAAACTGAACTCGCAGCAACCGGCATCGGTAATCAGATATTTCTTCTTCTGGTTCTTTTTCTTTTGGGAGCCTGCGGCGGCGGAGCAATTTATACCGCGCAGTTCTGGGGGAAAAAAGACAAGGCAAACATAAAACGCATTCTCGGTCTGGTTCTGATAATATCAATCAGTGCGGCGCTTCTTACCTTCGCAGGAGCCGCGATATTCCCTGAACAAATCATCTCTTTCTTCTCAAAAGACACCCAGGTAATATATTACGGCGGAAAATATCTTTTCGCGGTGTCTTTTTCCTATGTGTTTTTCGCAATATCTTCTGCATACGGAGCTGTTATAAGAAGCACCGGCGAAGTCAAGGCTCCAATGTATATAAACATTTCAGCCATCGCAATTAACACTTTCCTTAACTATTGTCTCATTTACGGAAATTTCGGATTTCCTGCTTACGGCGTGGTCGGAGCGGCTATTGCAACTGTTATAGCTCGCTTCATCGAAGCTGTTTCTCTTGTCTCTTTCGTTTACATAAAGAAACATACAGTTGCAGGTAAATTTAACGAACTTTTTTCATTTTCCAGAAAACTCGTCAATGATTTCTCAAGAACTACATCTGCACTTGTGGCAAAAGATATGATCTGGGGAATCGGAATGACTATCTACATGGGAATTTATGCCCGTATGGGAACTGAAGTAGTTGCTGCAATGAATATATATTCAACTATCCGCCAGGTAACTTTTGTTGCATTTATCGGTATGGCAAATGCCTGCCTCGTTATGGTTGGAAATCTAATCGGAGCCGGTGACGAGGCAAAAGCCTATAAGTTCGCAAAAAAATTTCTTAAGCTGTCATTTATTGCAGGAATTATTATAGGACTATTTCTATTCATAGGAACGGATTTGATGCTGCTTCCATATAAGGTTTCATCTGAAGTTCTGGCAAACAGCAGAGGCATAATCCATGTATATGCAGCCAGCATGTCTATAATCGGATTCAACATGGTTGCCGTAGTCGGGGTTTTAAGGAGCGGCGGAGATACGATGTACTGCCTGATAATGGACACAGTTGCTGTTTATATAATAGGTCTTCCTTTGGCGTATTTGTTCGGTCTTTCTCTCGAAATGTCAGTAACAGTTGTAATGATCGCAGTTACGAGTCAGGAGATTTTTAAATTCATTCTACTCTATTATAGATACCGTTCTAAAAAATGGATCAATAATCTGGTTCACAGACTTTAATTTTATTAATGAATAGCCGTCAGCCGAAAAAACTGACGGTTATTCATTCAATGTTTTCACTTCATACTTGCCCGGCACCAGTTTATTAACTTCACAGAAACCTTTATTATCAGTTTTTCCGTAAACTTTTATACCATTCGGTCCAATAAGCATAAATCCTATATTTTTCTGAGGAATACCGTTTTCATCATCAATTTCAACTGTCATATCCATTGAAACAGATAAAACCCCGCTTTTTCGTTCATCGGTTCCGGCCGTTACAGTAAAAAAGAATTCAGGAATTTCCTCCAGGGGAGAATCCGGATCGTCCTCCCATCTGTAAGTCCATGATGTATGAGCTTTTCCGTTTAAGGGCCGTACTTCAAATACCGCAAAAGGTTTATCCGAAGCTGTGTCATCTGACACTTTCCATATGGTAAAAGTCACACCATCATAAGATTCATCAACATCCGCAGAAAGTGAAATCTCTTCTCCGTCAATAGCATAATCTTTACCCCATTTTATGTTTTTTATCGAATTTTCACGAAAGAAAATAGATGAACATGAAAAATGTAACACTAAGAGAAAAAGAAAAGCAATACCCTTGCATAAATGCACGAAATCCCCCAAATTTTTGGAATTAATTTCAATTAGGTTTATAATCAATTTTAGTGAAATTTAGCTGAAAAGGTATGCAAAATCAATTCATATTTATTTTCAGGCAAAATAATGCAAAAAAAACTTGCAATACTATATGTACGTATAGTATATGTCTTATGTCGCATAAAGAGGTTAACATGAACGGTTATGTATATTTCAAAACAAGTGAAAAGGAAGTAGTTATTTCAACCTCAGATACGGGAAGAAGAACGGTAATGATACGAACTACACGAAAAAATGACAAGACCAGAATCGCGGGAATATCTTTTGCGAAAACAGCACAAAAAAAGACCGCATAACGGTCTTGTGTGTGCCGAAGGAGGGACTTGAACCCTCATGAAGTTGCCCCCGGCGGATTTTGAGTCCGCTGCGTCTACCAGTTCCACCACTTCGGCTTTGTTTTGATTATTCAGGCTGAGGAATCTTGTCTACTTCGATGTATTTTCCCTTTGCTCTCGCAACGATCTTTCCCATTTCGTTTTCGATTTCAGCTCTGTTTTCTATTACGCGCTTGTTTTTTTTAACATACCAGCCGCGTACATAGAGATTTTCGTTGATAAAAGCAGGTTGAAGATAACGTATAGTAAGCTCTCCTGTCAACGCAACGGTATCCATGTATTTGTTTACCATTATCATTGCTTCATCAAGGATGACAGAAACAATCCCTGCATGAATAATGTTCGGAGCCCCTTCAAGCTCCTGAGTTGCCTGGAATTCTCCGTAAACAGTCTTGGTATCTTCATCGAAACCAAGCTCAAGCCTCAAACCGCGGGAGTTTTCCTGTCCGCATCCGAAACACGTTTTATCTTCAAATTCTATCATAAAGCCATCAAACCCAATTTATCAAACCCTTGTCAAGGCTTTTTTACTTGACATAGATTGGGCTAAATACCGATTTCTCGCAAAAATTAACTGTTCAAAACTGCTTAATTCAGCTATTTATCAGAAAGATTATTTAACACATCAGAAATACAAAAGAATAAAGAGTGTTCAGTTCCTTCAACATATTTTAAGCTCATGTAAAATAAGGTTTCTTTAAAGCGTGTTTTCATCTCCTGATATTGACCTCCCGGTTGTATTGATTATGTTGAGTATATCAACTGAAGAAGGAGGTAAACATGAATAGAAAATTTAAAACTCTAATCTCTTTGTTTCTATTCGCACTATTTACAGGCGGAATTCTTATTGCACAGGATGCCGCAAGCGAAGCTCCGGCAATTAATATTGCCCAAGTCGGCATGGATACCATGTGGGTAATGATTGCCGCATTTCTTGTTTTCTTTATGAATCTCGGTTTCGCGATGGTAGAAACCGGACTCACCCGTTCAAAGAACTCTGTAAACATTCTTGCAAAGAATTTTATAGTTTTCGCAATCGCATCAATTTCTTTCTACGTAATCGGTTTCGGACTTATGTTCGGTAACGGAAGCGGATTTATTGGAAAAGAAGGTCTCTTTTTTATAGGCGGTGCTGACACAAGCCCTCTTACAGGAGACGCATACCAGGGAGCCTACAGCGCATTAAGCTGGACCGGCGTACCTTTATTCGCTAAATTCTTTTTCCAGCTGGTTTTTGCCGCTACAGCAGCAACAATCGTTTCCGGTGCAGTTGCAGAAAGAATCAAATTCCATTCATTCATCATTTTCTCTTTTGTTCTTGTCGCAGTAATGTATCCTATAACAGGTCACTGGATATGGGGCGGCGGCTGGCTCGCAGCAAAAGGATTCTGGGATTTCGCCGGTTCAACAGTAGTACATTCCGTCGGCGGATGGGCAGCTCTCGCTGGTGTGATTCTTCTTGGCGCACGTTCAGGAAAATATAGAGAAGACGGCTCAACAAATCCGATCTTCGGTCACAACATGGGTCTTGCAACCCTTGGAGCTCTTGTTCTGTGGTTCGGTTGGTTCGGATTCAATCCAGGATCAACAATGGCTGTTGGTGACGGCTCTGCAATAGCTCACGTTGCCCTTACTACTAATACTTCAGCAGTATTCGCAATAGCAACTGCAACAATAGCATCATGGCTAATTCAGAAAAAACCTGATCTTTCAATGATACTTAACGGAGCTCTTGCAGGTCTTGTTGCGATCACAGCTCCATGCGCATTCGTATCAGTTCCTGCAGCAGCAGCAATCGGTTCAATAGCCGGAGTTCTTGTAGTATGTTCAGTATACTTTTTCGATAAGATCAAAATTGACGACCCAGTCGGTGCTCTTTCTGTCCATCTTGTAAACGGTGTTTTCGGAACTCTTGCAGTAGGACTCTGGGCAAAAGACGGAATCACAGGCGCTGCAACCGGAAACGGTCTTTTCAACGGCGGCGGATTTTCACTTTTCCTCACTCAGCTTACAGGCGTTGCAGCAGTAGGGGGCTTTACTTTTATTGCTTCTTTCATCATATGGTTTATAATTAAAAAGACTATAGGAATGAGAGTAAGCAAACGTGAAGAAATCGTGGGTCTTGACATAGGCGAACATGGAATGAAAGCTTATCCTGATTTCCAGGGCTTCCTTACGAAGTAAAAAGGAGGAAATATGAAACTTATAATAGCAGTTATTCAGCCGGAAAAACTTACAGATGTTAAAAACTCTCTTACGAGAGCAGGCATCGGAAAAATGACCGTAACCAGCGCAATCGGCTGCGGTCAGCAGGGAGGTTATACCGAAAACTACCGCGGTGTAATCACAGAGATCAACCTTCTTGATAAAGTCAGAATTGAAATAGCGGTAAATGAAAATTTCGTTAAACCGGCTATTAACGCGATAATTCAGGGAGCAAGAACAGGAAACATCGGAGATGGTAAAATCTTTGTTGTACCTATGGAAGAGTGCATCCGTGTCAGAACCGGAGAAACCGGTCATGATGCGATAGGCTAAAACCCTTTCAGGAAAAAGCGGAATTTATTTCCGCTTTTTCTTTTTTTCTTCCGGCATTGTTTCTTTTTTCAAAAGACCCGCATACAATAAAAATCCGATACCGATAAACGACCAGGCAAGAGCTCTGGCTCTTCTTATAAACCCAATTGATACTCCAACAGAAGTTTCATATCCGAAATACGAACAGGCTGCGGCATACGACCCTTCGCTGATTGCCAGATTTAAAGGAATAAAAGGGAGTACAATCGAAACAACAAGTCCAAAAAGATAAATAAACAAAGCATTAATGAATGAAAGATTTGAAACAGAAAGGAATTTCATTATAAAATAAACTTCGAATGCCCCTGACAGCATAACCGGAAGATAATGCATTATTATCGAAATATAAAAATGATTGAGATTATCCTTGCTTGAAAAAATATGAGAAAATTCTTTATCAATCTTTTTTAGTGAAGAACGTCTCTTCCGTGTAATAAATTTTTTTTGAACAAATTGAGGAAGAGAATTAACTACATGAATTAAAAAATTTTTCTTTTTACTTATATATGATATTCCGTAAAATATCCCGCCGATTATCACAACAGCAGCTGCGATTACAGCCCAGAAAGGAATTCCAAGCAAAAAAGCCGCGAGAACAATGCCCGTCAATATTATCAAAAGATTACCGATTGAATGTACAATACGGTCAAGAAAAACAGAAGCAAGACCGGTATTCAAAGGAACGGTATCCTTAATATAAAGCGCCTTGATCGGATCACCTGCTGCTCCTGCCGCGGCATTTATAACGGTTGTAGAATCTCCGGCAATACGGGCAATCAAAAGCTTAATGAATCCTTTAAGCCCCAGAGGATACATTATCAGCACACGCCAGCCGTAAGTCAGAAAGACATGATTCAGAAAATAAATAAACATTAGGAGAAAAAAGCCCAGACCGACCGATAAAATGTCTGCAACAAGCTTATCAACCCCGAATACCGAAATCATCAGAACCAGCAAAAGAATTCCGATTGCCAGAAATATTTTTCTTGTTTTCTTCATAGTAATTGGGATTATGACCCGGCTATCCATCAAAGAGTCAATATATTTTCGGGTGAACACTAAAATGCAAACAGCGTTAATAAAATCATCGGCCTCTCCTGCAAGACTAAAGATGTTTGGTCAGTTCCTAATAGAAAGAAACATCCGTATTCTTTATCATGCGGGCTTCAAAAATATTATTCTCAGCTTATCACCCGCTGATGCAGAACTTTTTGAAAAAAAAATCAAAAGAAAACTATCTTCACTCAAAAACTTAACTTTGTCCCATACTCAAAAAAATACAAAACAGTCATGTTTAACAATTACAACAAATCAGTTTTTATACCTTCATGCCTTTTCTGATAAATCAAACTTCATTACAAAAAATAAAATTATAACTCTTAATTCTAAGTCTTTTTACGAAATTAATGACCGCAAAACTTTAAAGACCGCCGAAAAGCACATCTCCAAATATATCAGGTATCAATCCGGCGGAATTGTCGCCCAGACAATAAACAAAAGAATATCTATTCCGCTAAGCCGTTTATTAGCATGTACAGGAATTCATCCGAACGCAATAACCCTGATAAATTTTGCTCTGGGGCTGTTCGGAGTTTATCTTTTGTTAGATACTTCACATGCTGCTAACATCGCAGCCGGAATTATTATTCAGGCTGTTTCCATTTTCGACGGATGCGACGGAGAAGTCGCAAGAATGAAAACCCGTTTTTCGAAACTAGGAGGAATTCTCGACACAGTCTGCGATCACACCTTGGCAATTTTGATTATAGCAGCGGCAACCCGAAGAGTTTATATGGCTTTTAATATCGAAATATTTATTGTGATTTTTTCGCTGATTGCCCTCGGTGTAATTGCAATCATCGGATGGAATACAGTCTATCTTGTAAAATACAGCAATTCATATTCCTTTTCGGCATTCAGCAAAGAATTTCTCACTCCTCTTTCAAAAACGAGTTTTCTTGCAAAACTCATTTCCATTCTTCAGTATTTCGTCAGAAAAGAAGTCTATTCTTTATCCATCATGTTCTTTTGCTTCTTTAATGCTATAGTTTATTATACTATTATATTTGCAGTATTCGGCGCAGGAGGATTTTTTTTAGTAAACATACTTTGCCTTAAATATTTTCCTTCATTACGAAAAAGAGCATAGTATATTTAATAATTCAGTATGAATTTATTTCCTCTTCCGCTTCGGCAAATTTACGGGCAAGATCAGCCTTGTATTCAATAAGAGAAAAGGATGTAGTAATAAAAAATTTATCATATCTGTATTTCATAAGCTCAACATACGCCGCATACGATTCGCGGTATCTCCGCAATTTATATGCAGCTTCTGCAAAGTAGAAATAGTAAGACTTATCAAAATCTTTTGTCTTATTAATTTTTTTCATGGTCATATAGCTGAGATAGATTTTTTCGCGGTAAAAATATATTTTCGACATTCCAAGCAAAGCATTGGGATTATCCGGCTCTTTATTTACAGCAATTGTATAATATTTCTCAGCCATTGAGTGTCTTCGGCTCAAAAAATAAAGATCACCGATGATTACAAGCGGTTCTGTATCTATTCTATTCAACCTTGCGGCTTTCTTGTAATAAGACAATGCTTTGTCGTATTGAAACGAAAGCTCATAAATTATCCCTTTCTGTATGTAGAAAAAATAATATTGCGGCACTTGCTGAAGAGCTTTGTCGATGTTCATATGAGCTCTTGGAAAATTTCTAAGATGATAATAGCATACTGAAAGATTATGGCGGAAAGGAATAAAGAGAGGAGACTTCTTAAGGCATTCTTCTAAAAAAACCGCCGCCTTGTCGAAGCTTCCTTCCATCATCAGATCATATGCGGAATTATTGGCTTTTGCTGCGGGAGAATCTCCAGTACACCAGAGCATATCTCCCTTTCTTAATATTTTCTCTGAAGGGAATTCCTCAACATAATCCATTGCAATATCATCAAGAAGTTTTCTTAAAACATCCGGATGATAATCGTCATAAGATATCAATAATCCGTGAAAAAAGAAAAGAATTAATAATTTTTTCATCATCTACTGATAAAGATGACAGAAAACCTTCGCTCCGTCTATCGTTTTTTCGCAAGGGGCAATTTCTGAACAAATATTCATTTTGCGAGGACATCTCGGATGAAATGCGCATCCGGAAGGAGGGTTTTCAGGTGAAGGAATGTCTCCTTCAATTGCAGCGAAAGAACCGTTAATCTTTGATGTGTCAAACGAAGAATCAAGAAGAGATTGCGTATACGGATGTAAAGCCCGTTCAAATATATTGTTAACCGGAGCATATTCTACTATTTTTCCGAGATAAAAAACTGCCACAGAATCACACAAAAACCTGATAACAGAGAGATTATGTGAAATCATTATCGACGTCATATCTGAATTTTCTCTAAGATCAGAAAGAAGATTGAGAATCTGTGCCTGAACAGATACATCCAGAGATGAAACAGGTTCGTCAAAAATTGTAAATTTGGGCTTCAATATTATTGCCCTGGCAATATTAATTCTCTGCCTCTGCCCGCCGGAAAGTTCGTGAGGAAATCGCCTCAAGTATTCTGCAGACAAACCAACCTGTTCAAAAGCCGTTACAGTTTTATCCGTAATCTCTGGCTTGGAAATATCATGAAAGATTATGGCAGGCTCGGAAACGATATCCCCGCAGCGCATCTTCGGATTCAAAGATCCGAGAGAATCCTGAAGAACAATGCTCATATTCTTTCTAAAAAGTCTTAATTCTTCTTTTTTAAGGGAAGCAATATCTGTTCCGTCTATTTCAATTTTACCTTCAACGGGATTATTAAGTCCCATCAGAGATAAAGCTAAAGTCGATTTTCCGCATCCGCTTTCCCCTACTACTCCTAAGGATTCGCCTCTTTTTATCCAGAAGCTGACTCCGTCAAGGGCGCGTACAGTCCGCACCTTACCGAACAAACTGCTTTTATGATAATACTTTTTTAATGAATCAACTTTAACCATAAAGAAATAATTCTTTTATACATAAATGAGTCAAACAGATTTTATCTCTGCAAATCTCTTCTTATGGAATTCTTAAATGGTTTAACATCAAATTTAATAATACATGCCTGATATATAAGCATGGTCATATTACCAAAAAATGTTTGCAATATCATTTACTTGCGATGAAAATGCCGAAACATAGACTTGATTATAGATGTTTTTGATTAAAGACTGCTTATATTTTTCTTTTATTGTAACTGTTTGTTAAAATTTAGTTCAAATCAAGATAAGATTGGTATTAATTATGAAAAAAATTCTCGCGGCAATTATTTTATTTTCAGCTACTGGATGTATTTCTATTTCAACCGCAAGGCATCTTCAGCCTTACCGGGAAAACATTTTAAGAAACGGCAATGATTCAAAAATACTAGTCATTCATATAGACGGCATAATTTCTGATTCTGTATCAGGCGGAAATCCGTTTAATTCATCAGAAAAAATACCTCTGACTGCCCGCATAAAGGAACAGCTTGACTGCGCTGAAAGAGACAAAAACATAAAAGCACTGATACTTATGATAGATTCTCCCGGCGGAGAAGTAACTACATGCGACATCATTCATCATGAAATAACATTATTCAAGAAACGCACTTCTATACCGGTAACAGTTTTAATGGGTTCAATGGCTGCTTCAGGAGGATATTACCTCTCTATGACCGGAGACAAGGTTATGGCTCATCCGACAACTATTACCGGGAGTATAGGAGTACTTATTTCAAAGCTGAGCATGAAGCAGCTGATGGGCAAAATAGGAATTGAAGATGAAACAGTTAAGTCAGGCGCAAACAAAACCATGGGCAGTTTCTTCAAGAACATGAATGATGAAGAAAAATATCTTTTTCAGCAAATTGTCGACGCCATGTATGAAGGATTTCTAAAGGTAATTCTTGATTCACGTAAAGATCTTAAAGAACAAGAATTGCGGAAGGTTGCCGACGGACGTATTTTCATTGCAAAAGATGCCCTCAAATACGGACTTATTGATGAAATCGGATACTTTTATGATGCTGTAGCTTCAGCCGAAAAATCAGCAGGAATCGAAGGAGCCAAAATAATTACATATGTACGGCCTGACTCCTACCGCCCCAACGTTTATGCCGGAGCAGCAATAACAAACGAAGGCACCATTAATGTTTTATCAATTGATATGGATTGGTTTACTTCTAAATACGGTACACGCTTCATGTATCTCTGGAAGGATTAATTAGTATTTTGAATTCGTATCTCTTTCAAGATTTTCGAGATAACCGAATGCCTCAGCATTGGATTTTCCACACATCTCTTTAGAAGGCTTAAGACCGGAACATACCTCCGGTCTTTCGGCTTTACCGAAAAGCAGACACAAATTATCCCCATCAAGCTGAATGCACCTTTCCCCTGCTTCTTTGCCGTTCGGCATTCCCGGAATCGGCGATGATATTGAAACGGCAATACAGCAGGCTGCACAGCCCGGTCGGCATTCAGCCATGCTCTTTGTTATACTTTTATTCATATAAGTCAAAATTTACGGAAAAACAGCAATAACAGTCAAGATTCTTTTCCGCACCTTTGATACTCTAATTTCATAATCATCAGGAGAAACAAATGGAAACATCCGTAAAAACAAAAACATTCAAACATGTAATTCTTGAAGGAGATAACTACGAAATCGGGAAAAAACAAGGGGAGGAACTATTATCAGTCCCCGAATTTGTAAAATGGTATACATCTCCTCCTGCAGGCAAAGGAAAACTTAGCGATAAGGATTATGCAGAAGCAGTTAATTTTTTCGATAAATACTGTCCGGGAATAAATGCAGAAATAGAAGGAATGGCTGAGATACTAAGAGTTCATCCGCGCGAAATAATTTATTATGCTTTCACTCATACTCCGAAAGGTAACTGTAGTCATTTCGCTCTTCTTCCCGGAATAACAGAAAACGGTCATACCATGGTCGGCAGAAGTTATGAATGGAACGACACACAGGATGACTTCAGACTATGCACGACAAAGATAAAAGGGAAAGCCGCTCACCTGGGATTTTCACTAATTATGATGGGACGTATTGACGGAATCAATGAACATGGTCTTTCCGTAACAATGAGCGCGGGGGCGCCTATGCGCGAAATTACTGCTGAAGGAATTAAGTTCTGGGCCCTAATTAGAACGATTCTCGAAAACTGCAAAACAACTGAAGAAGCCGTAGAAACTGTTATGAGTACTCCGGTTTCATTTTATCTTAATCTGATAATCGCTGATAAAACAGGAACCGCAGCTCTTGCAGAAATCGCATGCGGTAAAAAAGAAATTCATCGTATAAACAGAGAGTCAAAGAAGCAATATGTGCATTCAACCAATCATTTCACGCTTAATGGAATGATTCAAGAAACAACAAGAAGAATGAAGCAATCATCCGACCGCTATGATGCAATCGAACGCAGACTTAATACTTCTCTTCCTAAAGTGTCATATTCAGACATTAAAGGAATTCTTTGCGACAAAATGCCCGAAGGCTTAACTTGTCATCATTATTCGGACACTTTGGGAACACTATGGTCGCTGATTTTCGATCTTGACGAATGCAAAGCGGATATTTGCTTCGGCTCGCCTCAAGTGAATGAATGGTACAGTTTTGATCTGTCAAGTGAACAGAATAAAACACATTATGAAGCTAAACTTCCGGACGAACCAGCCGATCCTTCAATCTGGGGAAATGTAGAACTGACCAAAATCATGGATATTCTCAGTAAGACCAAAATCTAACAGAATCAGCAAAGTACAGTATTTCTAACTGTCCTTTGCTGCAATTATTACTTCAATACTCTGATATTAAAATTCTAATCAAATCTCAATTTCTTTTTGCCTTGACAAAACAATTTCTTAAAATTTCTAAACAATAAAGATCAATCCGTAATAAAATACATCCTCCGGAGAATTCAAGAATGAAGTTAAACGAATACCGCGAAATAATCAGCAATTTCCTTGATCTGATGAAAAAATACAAAGATATATCTTCTATCCGCATTGATGAAGACAAATGGACTTTAAAAGAAATGATCGGTCATCTGATAGACTCTGCGTCAAACAATCATCAGCGTTTTATCCGTCTTCAAACAGAAAAAGAAATAACTTTTCCATATTATGATGCAGAAAACTGGTCAAGCATTTCAAAAGTTAATTCTCTTGATGCTGAATTTCTTTTTTCGTTCTGGAAACATTATAATGATTTCATTATACATCTTATCGAAAACATTGATCCGAAATATTTTAACAACGTATGGAAAACATCTGACGGAAACAAATCACTCGGATTTCTAGTTGATGATTATTTTTCTCACATGAAAATTCATTATACCATGTATGAAGAAAGAGCCGGTGAAATAATTTCAAAAAATATCAAAAAGAATTGATAAAAACACCCCTCTTACGGGAAAGTCCATTAATTTCATAATTAAAAGTTTGAAAGCATTTTAGAAGGGGGAAATTATGAAAAAGATACTAAAAATATTCTTTATTTTGCTCGGAGTTTTAGTCATCTCAGGAGCGGCTCTGTTTTTGTATATCGGAAGCTGGTTGAAAAAAACTTCTGCAGTAACAACAGGTGAGAAGATTTCAGATTACGGAAAAGAAAAAGAAGCACTGCTTGTCATTGATCTTCAGAATGACATCACGCTTCCTGACGGAAAAATCGCCACGAACACGGCACAGTCTGATGAAGCTATAGAAAATATAAACAGAATTATCAGCACTAAAAGAGCTGAAACTGTCTATATCCTTCATGAATTTGAAAGTGATAATCCGATAATCAAGTTTTTCACCAAAAGCGCATTGCGTCACGGCGAAGAAGGCGCTAAGATCGACAAACGGATTAAAATTGAAGGCAATAATTTTTTCACAAAGCATATTTCGGATTCATTTTCAAACAATGATCTTAATGATTTTCTTGTTAAAAATAAAATCAACCGTCTCTATATTGCCGGCGCCGATGCAGAATACTGCGTTGACAAAACCATAAAAGGTGCGCTCAACAGAAACTATAAAATCTCCGTAATAAAAGATGCGGTTGTTACAAAAACCGATGAAGGCCGAAACAACAAAATATTGGATTTCTCATGTCTCGGTGTTGAAATACTGACAACCGAAGAAGCTTTAAAAAAACTCATTAAAGAACAATAAGATTCAGGATGAAAATTTCGATCAGCAAAATAGATAGCGCTGAACTCGATAAAGTCAGCCTTCTTCAACCTGAAGGCTGGGCTGACATAACACCAGCTTTTAAATTTTACTGCACATCCGGTTTCTGCTTTCCTTTTTTGCTTTACGCAAATAAAGAAATTGCAGGAAGCGGATGCGCAATCATTCTCAAAAAAACCGCATGGCTTGGTCATATAATAGTCCGTCCTGAATACAGAAGAAAAGGTCTGGGATCAATGATACTATCCCGCCTGATGGATTTTCTTAAAGAGAGGAATATTCAGACAGTTTCTTTAATTGCATCCAATGAAGGATTTCCAATGTATCAAAAATACGGATTTGTCAAAACCGAAGATAATCTGGGCTTTGAAAAAAATTCTGAAAATAAATTAGAAACTCCTGACTGCTATATTATTCCTTTTAGCGAAAAGTATCGTGAGGAAATCTATTCTCTCGATGAAAAAATAAGCGGTGAAAGCAGAATAAAAGTTCTTCAGAATAAACTTTCAGAAAGCTTTATTTGCACCAGAAACGGATCCCTCTCTGGATATTTCATTCCTTCTCTTGGCGAAGGCCTGATTGCGGCAGTTGATGCCGAAGCAGGAATCTCTCTTTTAAAATACAAGAATCCCGAAAGATTTACTGTCCCGGAAGCAAATACTACAGCAATAAATTATGCATTATCTCAAGGCTTTGAGAAAAAGAATGTATTACATAGAATGGTTTTCGGCAAACATTTAAACCGCAGTCCGGAATATATTTACTCGAGAATATCCGGTTATCTCGGATAGTTATCCAAATTCTTAAAGTAATTGACATAATGCAGAAATTCTATTAAATTATCTTGTTCATGTTGTTTTCAGGGAGGGAACCATGAAGATAGAAGGTGTGCATCTGCAGAATGATGCGGCGGTTAGGGCAAACCGCAGTACATCCCGTCAGATTAAAATTGAACAGCCTCAAAGACCCGAACAGCCGATGATTTCGTCCGGAAGGAGCATAATGGACGCTTTCATGATCATCCAAAAGGCGCAGGCAATAGTAAGCCAGGCTCTTTCAGTATCGTCAAGACTGATGAATATGGCTTCGGAAACGATTATAACCGGTGATACCAGCAGACAGGAGATTAACACGGAAATTTCCGACATTGGAAATCAGCTTGGTCAGTTCGGTCCAAAAATTACCATTCCGCCTTTCAATCCGCAGACTCAGGACAATCTTGCTCTTGCAAAGGAAGATGTTTCAACAATGCGGGAAATGCTTCAGTCTAAACTTGACTTTGATAAAATGTCCGAAATTAATAATAATCTTGCGGAAACAAATCAGAATTTAGCCGCAAACGCAAATTATTATGAGCAGCAGATTCCTGTAAATGAGAACATTGACAAATCAATGGACTATGCAATGTCATTCATAAAAAGCAGTCCTGTTTCGGCATTAACGGCACAGGGAAACATCAACCAGGCAAACTTAAATTCACTCATATAGGAGCAATCATGCAGGTTTTTGACGGATTTATAGCGGCAATAGCATCGGAGCTTAAAATCAAGTTCCACAAAACTGAGGAAGGTCATTACTCCACAAAAATTGACTTTGACAACAACAGAGCTCAAGAAGTTCTGATATCCCTTGCAAAAGACGAATCGGGAGACAGAGTTATTCATTATTACTCGGCAATAGCAGGATTAAAAGAAGATTCAGCCGAGCTTTATAAATTCGCACTGAAAACGAACGCAACTCTCGAATACGGAGCAATTGCTCTTACAGGCAAATCGCTTATCTTAAGAAGTTCCATGCTGTTAAAAAACTGCGAACCGGAGCGTTTCATCAAATCTCTTTTCTATATTGCCGCAAAAGCTGACGAACTTGAAGAAGAACTTACCGGAAGAGACAAAAATTAAAAATTCCCAGAAGCATTAATCAAAGATGTTTTTCATTTGATTAATGCTTCTTTATCTATTACAATCATGTAATGTTAAGATTAATAGTATTTTCCGTATTATTTTCAATATTAAGCCGGACACAACTCTTCTCAATTGAGAGTGCTTCGACGCCGTTTATTTCCGGTGATTTCTTTTCTCAATACACATTACTTGCAGCATTAATATTTTGTGCATCTTTAATCCTGAATGTGTGCGCAATTATCATAATAATAAAACAAAATAAATCAAAGAAAACGCTCATTGAAAAAAGTAATATTCTCAATGATATCCTATTAAATGTACCTCATTACATTTTCTGGAAAGATGTATCTGGAATATACCGGGGATGCAGCAAAAGTTTTGCGGAAATAACCGGTCTCAATTCTCCTGAAGCAATCATCGGGAAAACAGATAATGAGCTTCCGTGGAGAAACGATGACCGTCTTTCCTATATTAAAATGGACGAAGCTGTTGTTTCCGGCGGAAAACCGATAATCAACATAGAAGAACCTCTAAGAAGTTCAGACGGAAGTATATCAACAATTTTGATATCAAAGATTCCGCTGAAAACTTCATCAGGAAAAATTACCGGAGTTCTTGGTCTTGCTCTGGACATAACTGAAAGAAAAAATCTTGAACAGCAGTTAAACCAATCCGAAAAAATGGACATTTTGGCACAGCTTTCAGGCGGAATAGCCCACGATTTCAACAATATGCTCGGCGGAATAATGGGCAATGCGGACATGCTGTTAACTCAGCTCCCGCAAAATTCTCCCTACAAGGACTATGTTAATCTAATTATAGACGGATCAGAAAAAGCTTCTGAACTTGTCGGAAAGCTTATGGCTTTTTCACGTAAAACAGATTCGGCAAAGGTCAAAACAGATTTAAATGATTCTTTAAAAGACATATCAACTACTCTCAGCCGTATTTCTAGAAACAATATCGCAATCAACACTAACTTTAAATCAAACGATCCTTACATACTTGCAGACTCACCTTCTTTGCAGAGCGTATTATTGAACATATGTGTAAATTCAAAAGAAGCTATGCCTGAAGGCGGAAATATTTCGATATCAACCGAAAATGTATTTTTAGATGAAACTTATATAAAGACATGTGTTCACAAAGTCACACCGGGAGATTATATTGAAGTTGATATTAGCGACACTGGAAGCGGAATAGATAAAAACATAATAGATAAAATATTTGATCCGTTCTTTTCAACAAAAACTGACTCTAATCATCAGGGTCTCGGACTTTCAACAGTTTTCGGAAATGTCAAAAATCTAAACGGCACCATAAACGTCTTCAGCGAAAAAGGCAAAGGAACATCTTTTCGTATTTATTTTCCTGTTCTTAAAACAGACAGTCCTAAGTTCTCTGCTGAAAACGACAATCTTATATATGGCAATGATTGCCTGCTTCTTATAGATGATGAAGATATAATCCGTAAGACCGCCTACGAACAGCTTCTTTACTTAGGCTATAGCACATTAATGTCTGATGAAGGTCTTCGCGGAATCAATATTTACCGTGCAGAAAAAAACAGAATTGCAGCCGTAATTCTTGATTTAATAATGCCGAATCAGAACGGAATCGATGTTTATAAGAAACTTCTCGAAATAAATCCTGAAGTCAAAGTTCTGTTTACATCCGGATTTTCAAGAGATGCTTCTCTTGATGAACTTCTTATGTCAAAAAATACAGGTTTTATAAAGAAACCTTTCAGGCTTTCGCCTCTCAGCAAAGCAATAGCAAAACT
>JAEWVM010000180.1 GCA_023396615.1 Spirochaetota bacterium
ATGATGAGGGCGAAATTGAAGAAGGCGAAGACGTACAGGGGGAATTGCTTTGAAAAAAATATTAGCTGTATGTTTTCTGTTTTTATTGGCATCATGCTCCAAAAAGGATCCGGTAGTTTTTTGCGAAGGAACGGATACTGAAGGTAAACCTGTAAAAATTGGAAAAGTTTTCACAACAGGGATGATTACAGTTTATGGTAAATTCTCATCTCCTTTCGGAACCGAAAACGTCACCATTAAACTTTATGATACCGAAGACGGTGATATTCTTCCGGAAGAAACGCAGACTGTTAAGGTTGACCCTTTAGCGAAAACCGTGCGCACGGATTTTTTAATAATAAATGAAAGTTCTTACAAGGCGGTTGTTGAAGGAAAGGACGGAAATGTTCTTGGTGAAGGAACTGTTAAAATACTTGAATGAGGAAAAATAAATGCCAGTAGCTTTTAAAATAAAAGAATCCATCGCTTCATCGTCATGGATTAGAAAAATGTTTGAAGAAGGAATGCGTTTAAAACAGATTCACGGTGCGGATAAAGTTTTTGATTTTTCAATTGGAAATCCGGATGTTCAGCCTCCGAAGAAGTTTTTTGCTCTTCTTAAAAGATTCGCTGAAGAAGCTGTTCCGGGTACGAGCGGATATATGCCCAACGCGGGTTTCGCTGATGTAAGAAAAAAAATTGCAGTCAAGGCTTCCGCTGAACAGGGGCTCGTTCTTAATGAAAATAATATCGTAATGACGGTCGGAGCGGCCGGCGGACTTAATGTTGTTTTTAAGACGCTTTTGAACCCGGCAGATGAGGTTATTGTTCCTGCTCCGTATTTCGTAGAATACGGTTCATATATTTCAAACCACGGCGGCGTTTTGAAGACTGCCGAAACCAAAGATGATTTTTCTCTTGATATTGATTCAATCTCATCTCTCATCAATGAAAAGACGTCAGCCGTTCTTATCAATTCGCCGAATAATCCGACAGGTAAAATATATTCGCCTGAAGATATTGCGAGTCTTGCGCGTCTTCTTGAAGAAAAAAGCAAACTTATAAACCGCGAAATTTATTTAATTTCCGATGAACCATACCGGGAAATAGTTTATAAAAGCGCTCATGTTGCGCCGGTTCTTTCAGCGTATAAGAATTCAATAGTTGTAACTTCATATTCTAAGACGCTTTCTCTGCCAGGTGAACGTATCGGATATATTGCGTTTAATCTTGCATGCGATTCTGCTGATGATCTATTAGCCGGAATGATTATGGCAAACCGCACTCTTGGTTTTGTCAATGCACCGGCTCTTATGCAGCGCACCGTTGCCGAAATGACTTCTGAAAAAGTTGATGTTGCGCTTTATGAAAAGCGAAAGGACATGCTTGTTGAAGTTCTCCGTTCGGCCGGATATGATTTTTTTGAACCGCAGGGTGCGTTTTACATTTTCTGCAAAGCCCCGGGCGGTGATGATATTGCATTTGTGAGTAAGCTCAAGGAGCATTTGATTCTTGCTGTTCCTGGAACCGGTTTCGGAAAGAAAGGATATTTCAGGCTTACGTTTTGTGTAAGTGAAAAAACAATTTTAAATTCTGCTGAAGCTTTTAAGAAGGCAATGATTCCATAAGGGTTTTTAGGGCGTTCCTCGCACTTTCCTGGTTTTGTCCGGCTACCGGACTTGTTGCATAAGGCTGACGCCTTTAAAATTCGCATGGTGTCATGCAATAATATTCAAAGGGACGAGGAGCTCAGTCGCCGCTCCTCATCCCTTTGAGATCCCACTCCTGGCTTTTATCGCGCGTATTCCTCACACCGGCTTTGCCGGATGCTCCGGACGCGCGAGTTGAGTCCGACTGCGTCGGACGATTTAGGTGTTTTTTCTCTCATGTATCTTTTTCAGAAGTGCTTAGCGCACTTTCGTGATTTCTGGAATCATTCATCTTATAATATCATTACGCGTTTATTCGCTGCGCTCAGTATACGCGTAACATATTTTGCCTCAATAGTTCTCATTCATATAAACCTTGACATGTAAAATATAAATGGTAACAAATGCTAAAAACATAGAACTAATGATTTCTGAGACTGTTTTTTTCAATAATCAAAATATCTAAGGAGTGCAAATGAAGAAGTTTAAACAATCAGCAATGTTGATTTTTATGATGATGCTTGTATTCTCTGCTTGCGGCGGAGGCGGCGGGGGAAATGATGATCCGGATAATCCGGATTCAATTTTGGAGATTAATGGTGATACTTATACCTACACATTGCCGGGCGGCACAATTTTCAATGCTATTCTAACACCCGACATCGCAGTGAGCAAGAGTTTTCCGACCGGTCCTGAGGATAATGGCTCTGCAAATGTGCCGGCGCGTTTTATCATGCTGGAGACAGAAGTGACATATCAGTTGTGGAAAGAGGTGTACGACTGGGCGACAAGTACGGAACGCGGCACAAAAAAATATGCATTTGCGAATGCGGGCACGATGGGAGATGGAAGCGGCGACACTAACCAGCATCCGGTCACAAGAGTAAGCTGGCGCGACTCAATTGTATGGTGTAACGCGCTTACCGAGTATTACAATGCAAATAACGGATCTGAAACTGATCTTGTTTGTGTTTATACTTACAGCGGATCAATAATTCGTGATTCGAGAAATTCTAATGCAACAGCCTGTGACGGAGCTGTCGCAGGCTCGGTAAAAGGTTTTCGCCTGCCGCGCAGTATGGAATGGGAATTCGTAGCGCGTTACAGGGGAACGAATAACACTAATGTCGTATCCGGTTTCAGCAATCCATATTATACAAAGGGCGACAGCGCGAGCGGTGCTGCATCGGATTATAATAATGCGTCAATGACAAGTGCAGTCGCAGTTTATGGCAGATCAGGTACGGCTGTAGTTAAAAGTAAAAATGAGAGTAGCGCAAATACTCTCGGATTTTATGATATGAGCGGAAATGTGTGGGAATGGTGCTTTGATAAAGATGGCGCTTCGACGTCACGTGTTGCTCGTGGCGGTTGTTTCGGCGATGAAGCGCGCTACGTGCAGGTTGGCGGTTATAGTGCTGCCGAGTCGTCCTACCAGAGTGATAGGCGCGGTCTCCGCTTCTGCATGACTAAGTAGAGTTTTCTCTTGCCGCCATTTTTATTTATTATAAGAGAATGGTGCTTTTGCAAGGCTTTCTCTGTCTCAGACTTTATTTTTAAAAGGTAGTGAAACAACAACCGGCGCCGAAAGGCGCCGGTTGCAGTATGAGAAGATCATTGAAAACACGGGAATGAATGAGACAGAAAAAGCTGAGTAGAACGACAAAAATCAAAATTTGCCGAAGGCAAATTTATCTCTAGTCGGAGCGCAGGGGTTATGTCTGAGCCGAATCCGCCGTGTTTACAAAGGCGGTTCGGCGAGTTCTGCGCGACAAGAGCCGCGCGGCGACGGCTCGACTCCTTATTGCACCTTCCTGGCGCAGAGTCTCGCTATCGTCATCGTGACAATAAATCGACAACTTTTCCAAACGTACATGGATGTACGCAAGTCCGAGCGCCCACGGATGGATCAGCGCTCGGATTGGTTACTTTCTTTTTTTGCAAAAAGAAAGTAACAGAAACGGGTAAAGGGCGTGGAACGCCCTTTGATATTATTGCATGATCCATGCAAATAATGGATTCCAAAGGCGAAGCCTTATGCAGTATCCCGACACTCGGGAATGCGTGAAGGATCGAAGCGGTACGAAGTACAAGCGGAGAGCCCGACCGTGCTTGGACGGTCAAAGAGTAGTGAGAAAGAACAGGGGCACGGGCACGCCCGATTTTGATTTTATCTTGACCAAATTCGGCGTCTTGTTAGCTTTTTACCAAAATGAGGTACGTAATGAGAAAATATCTTTTTACTTCAGAATCTGTCAGCGAAGGTCATCCTGATAAGCTTTGCGATCAGGTTTCTGATGCTGTGTTGGATAAATGCCTTGAAGCTGATCCTAATTCGCGTGTAGCATGCGAGACTTTCGCTACCACAGGTATGGTTCTCGTCGGCGGTGAGATTACGACTAAGGCATGTCTTGATATTCAGAGTCTTGTGCGCGGTGTTGTCAGAGAAATTGGTTATAATAATCCTAAATACGGTATAGATTGCGATTCGATGTCAGTTCTTAATGCGATTCATACTCAGTCTCCTGATATTTCTCAGGGTGTTTCCGGCGAAGGTCTTTTTAAAGGAGAGCAGGGCGCGGGCGACCAGGGAATGATGTTCGGTTTTGCGTGCAAGGAAACTCCAGAAATGATGCCGGCTCCGATTATGTATTCGCACAATCTTCTATTGAAAGCGACTGAGCTCCGCAAGAGCGGTGATCTAAAATGGCTTCGTCCTGATTCAAAGAGTCAGGTTACTATCGAATACGAAGGTCACAAACCTGTTAGAATTGATACTGTTGTTATCTCTCATCAGCATGATGAAGATGTTTCTTATGATGAAATAAAAGAAACCATTGTTAAGAAGATCATTCTTCCTGTTCTTGATCCGACAGGTCTTCTTGATGATTCGACTAAATATTACGTAAATCCTACAGGTCGTTTTGTCGTCGGCGGACCTCACGGTGATTCGGGTCTTACAGGCAGAAAAATTATCGTTGATACTTACGGCGGAATGGGTCGTCACGGCGGCGGCGCTTTCAGCGGAAAGGATCCTTCGAAAGTTGACCGTTCTGCGGCGTACATGGCTCGCTATGTTGCGAAAAACATCGTTGCGGCAGATCTTTGCGAGAGATGCGAAGTTCAGCTTGCTTACGCTATCGGCGTTCCTTTTCCTGTTTCGGTTTTTGTCGATACTTTCGGCACATCAACTGTTGATGAAGCGAAGATTGAAGAAGCGGTTAAAAAGGTGTTCGACCTAACTCCGTCAGGTATCGTTAAGACTCTTGATCTCAAGAAGCCTGTGTTTGCAAAAACAGCGGCATACGGCCATTTCGGACGTAACGGATTTTCTTGGGAAAAAACAGATAAGACGGAAGATATACTTAAAGCTCTCAAATAACAAGCCGGCGCAAGCCGGTTTTTTTAATGCTTAGGCATAATTTCTGCAAACTGCTGTTCTTACCTGAAAAAAAGATTGATATTATATGTTCGGCGGGCTCATTGCCATTAACGGTACTTGTTATGCATAAAGATATTTGCAGAGGAACGACCATAGGTGAAAACTTTTACGAGGGTTATAACCTCCTTCTTTCTGTGCACGAGAATCCTCCTGTTATAAGAACTGATGAAAGATTTTCATTTATTCTTGTGAGAAGGGGTGCCGTTCTTCTGAAAAGCTCCTCATCTGTTATTCCTGCTGTTGCACCTTCAATTATTTGTCTTAATAATAACTCAAAACTTGATGCCGAGTTTTCTGAAGATATTCTGTTTGAATGTCTGTTCTTTCATCCTTCCGTCATTAACAGCTTTTTTAATTATGATAATATCTATTATCCGCAGAGTGAATCACTTGAAGGAACAAGCCGTCAGGACAGGTTTTATATTCTGCCGTTTGTTGAGCAGACTGATGATTTCGGCGGTGTTATCAAAATCGGTCATAATTCGATGTTTCATGTACTCGAAAAGCTCAATCTCATTAAAAAAGAACTGAAAGAACAGAGTTCGAATATGTGGCCCTGCCGTTCGCGTTCATACCTTTTTGAACTTATGTTTTACGTAACTCAGGTTTATCAGAATCCTGACAGAATCGTTTCAACCGCCGGCATGATATCGAATGACGATGACCTTGCCATGCGTATTGTGCAGTATTTGTCATGCAATTACCATAAACAGATAACAATCACATCTCTGTGTAAAATATTTGAGACTAACAGAACCGATCTTTCAAGCAAGTTCAAAAAGGCTTCGGGTAAGACACTGGTTCAGTATCTTAATGAGCTTCGTGTTTCAATAGCATGCACGATGGTAAGAGATACCGGGCTCACTATCGATGAAATCTGTTATCGTTCCGGTTTCAATGATCTTCCGTATTTCAGAAAGATGTTCAAACGGCAGACAAGAATGCTGCCGAATGAATACCGTTCAAAATATTCTACAATGCACAATTGATATTTTTAAAAGCTGCTTTTGGATTTGAATAGAGTTGTTGTTCCGTCAAGACCAAGATGAGTCAATAGCGTAGCTTTTTTATTCAGAAAAAGGTATCCCGCTCCGGCCTCAATAATTTCTTCTTTCCATGTATTCCCTTTGTCTGATGAAATGAATGCTGAAATTCTGTATTCGGCTTTTGCGGCTTTATTTGTGATGAATATAATTCTGCCGTTTTTATCAGCGTTGATTACCGACATCGGTGATGCATCTGTCGAAATGCTCTTTGCCTCTTCCGGCAGATCTATCGCTATCCATGTTTTTGCCGAGTCTTCAGTGAGAAAAAGTTTATTTAATGCGCAGTCAAAAATAAAGCCGCTTGAAGGTGAAATTAATAAAATTGCACAGATGTCGGAAACTCCATCAGGCAGTTTCGGTTGAGTCCACGTTTTTCCGCCGTCGTTAGTAATGCCGAGAATTTTCCGGTTTGCGGCCCAGCCGTCTTTTTGGTTTTCGCTGAAACTTATGCATCTTGTATGATCCGGCGATCTCGTCGAAAGGAAACTTCCGGCTTTCATCCACGTTTTTCCGCCGTCTTCTGTGTAATTGATGTTTTCACCGTTTCCAGAGTGCCATGCAGTTTTTTCTCCGTTAATATCCATGCCGAAACGGCATGCCGACTCATTTGCCGCTTCCTTCCATGATTGTCCGCCGTCTTCAGTGTTATAGCATTTTCCGCCGTAACCGACTGTTATGCCGTTAGTTTCGGTTGAAAAACCGTCATAGAAGTGAGAGTGTTCGATTTTGCGGGAAAAGACTTTCTCCCATGCTCCCTTTTCGGGTTTTTTGGCGCATGATATTATTGCCGCTGATAGGGTAATTAAAATTGCTATAAAGTAAATTTTCTTCATATATCCTCCGTAAAATAACTGTAAAACATAATGAGTCCTGATGTAAGAGGCAATTGTCACTTCTAAGGTGAAAATCGTCATTTTGCGGTATTTGTCAAGAGATTGACAAAAAAACACCGTCAGATTTTCCTGAACTGATGATTGATTTACATGTTCACACGACCGCGTCCGATGGTATTTACTCTCCTAAAGAGATAGTGCGACGGGCGTTTGAAGCCGGCTTGAATTTAATAGCGATTACCGATCATGATTCCGTTGACGGAGTAGACGCAGCTGAAAAAGCGGCTGTTGATGCAGGCGGAAAAATCCGTGTTATCGGAGGCTGTGAACTCAGCATTGAGTTTGACGGAGGCGACTTTCATCTTCTTGGTTATAATCTAAAAGCATCTGATGAAATGAGCTCGGTTTTAAGCGGCATTAAAAAGTGCAGAGCTGAACGCATTTATAAAATGATTGATGATATTTCAGATTCGGGAGTTGATATTTCAATTTCCGATCTCGACGGTTTTGCTGAATCTTCTTCTCCCGGAAAACCTCTCATTGCAAGAGCTCTAATTAAAAAAGGATATGCCTCCGATATTAAAGACGCGTTTACAAAATTTATGTGTTCCGGCAAACCCGGTTTTGTACCGAAGAAAAAAATTCTTCCAGAAGACGGTTTCCGCATGATTCGTGAAAGCGGCGGTTTTTCATCGCTTGCCCATCCTTCTTCTTTGAATATAGATGATGATCTTTTTGAATTATATTTGCAGAAACTTATTAAACTCGGACTTAATGGAATTGAAGCATATTCCGCCATTGCAGCTGAAAAACAGACTGAGCTTTACTTGAAACTTGCTTCAAAGTATGATTTAATAGTAACCGGTGGATCGGATTATCATGGTGACCACAGGGAAAATCTGGGTTATTATAAACCAGGAAAAGCTGTGCCTGATGATCTTTCATTGAGGTTTTATGAGCTTTGTAAAGATTGAAGGAGTCAAGGGAATGGTTTTCGTTCCTGATTCCGCGGCTCCAAGAAAAAACAACTGTCCTGATTGCTTTTCATGTCAGTTTTGTCCGGACGAACGATGCGAAGTTTGCATCAAAAGACGTAACTGCAAAACATCACTCACGCGCACGGATAAATGCGATGAAAGCTGATATTTCGTAAAGCAGCATCATCGGTATTGCAGCAATCGTCTGCGATAAAACATCCGGAGGTGTTATTACGGCGGCAAATATCCAGATTGCTACAAGAGCGAATTTTCTTTTGCGGTAGAGTGTTCTTTTTTTGAGAACTCCTATTTTTGACAGTACAAATGATATTACAGGCATTTCAAAAATTATTCCGCCGAAAAATACGAAATAAGAAATGAAGCTCATGAAGCTGTTTGCGTTTATCGAACTTGTCATATTCTGAGGTGCAAATCCGAGCATAATATCTATTGTCTGCGGAAGCGCAAATATGAATGAAAGCGATGCGCCTGTATAGAAGAGAATTATTCCGGCAATAATGACGCACGCAAGCATGCGTTTCTCGCCTTTTTTTAACGCTGGAAGAATGAATCTGGTAATATGAAATATATGAAACGGGATAGTTCCGAAAACACCGGCGATGAATGAAACTTTTATTCTGAAGGTGAACGGTTCGGATATGTCAAAAAAATGAAGAGTTATGTTTTTTCCGGAAAGAAGAAATGCCGTCAGCGCATTTATCAAATATTCAGAAAATGAGAATGCGGCGATTGTTGCCGCAACAAGAACTATCGCAGAATACATGAGGCGTTTGCGTAATTCTTCTATATGAGGTATCGCTTCATGTAGAAGGCTTGAGTTTTTCTTTTTTCCATTATTGCTTGACATATTGTAATTTTAAAATAGCCTCATTATTCACAGATTTCATTTCCCCTTTTCAGAGGTTTAATGTATGGCAGCCAAATCAGCTAAAAAATTCAAGAAAAATATAATAGATGTGTTTTTTTTGAAGGCAGAAGCCGGACCTGATCATAAGATGGTTTTATACAAGCATGAAGGCCGATATAAAAGTTTCAGCCGAAGGGAGATGAAAGAAAAGGTTGAAGCACTTGCCAAGTATCTGATTTCAAAAGGAATTAAGAAAGGCGACAGAATTTCCGTTTTTTCTTTTAACCGCTATGAATGGTGGGTTGCCGATCTCGCGGCTCTTTCAATCGGTGCGGTTCATGTTCCAATTTATCCCACAAATTCCGCTGAAGAAGCATTATATGTAATAAAACATTCATCTGTAAAAATATGCTTCGTCGGGAGTGTTGATCAGTATGAAAAAATTGCTTCGATTAAAAAGAAAGCTTCATCCTTAAAAGAAATCATTTCATTCGATGAAATTAAAAAATGTCCGTCTTTTGAACTTGTTCTTTCAAAAGGAACTAAGCTGAAAAAAGATGTTGAGCTTATAAAGCGCAGAAATGCGATAAAAGACAAGGATCTTTGTTCTATTATTTATACTTCCGGTACAACGGGCAATCCCAAGGGTGTTATGCTGTCTTACGAAAATTTTTATTCCGATCTGACCCAGGTTGCTGCCGTTTTTGAAAATGAAATATCAGAAAAAGAAATATTCATGTCATTTCTTCCTTTGTCTCACGCTCTTGAACGCACAGCCGCTTTTTATACTCCGATATATTACGGATGCATTGTTGCGTTTTCAAGTGACATCCGAAATGTAATAGCCGATACAAAACTTGTTTTTCCGGATGTTCTAAACAGCGTTCCGCGTCTTTATGAAAAAATTCATTCGGGGATTCTTGAGCAGATCAGAGGTTATAGTATTATAAAAAGGTCTGTTGTTGCCGCATGTCTCAAAGCGGGTTCGCTCAGAATTCCAAGCATCTGCGAAGATGTTCCTCTCGGCGGCGTAAAAAAACTGCTGGTTTCAATTGCTGATAAAATCGTTCTTTCAAGAATCAAAAAAGAGCTCGGGTTTTCTAAAGTGAAAATCGCTATATCGGGAGGAGCCGCTCTTTCTGTTAATGATATGAATTTTTTTCTGAGTCTCGGGATCAATCTTTATGAAGGTTACGGTCTTACCGAATGTGCTCCGATTCTGACTGTTAACAAACCCGGAAAGATCAAGCGCGGAACCGTTGGATGTGCGATGAGTGAAACTGAGATAGCTATATCTGATGAAGGCGAAATTCTCGCGAAAGGCGATCAGATAATGATGGGTTATTATAAAAATCCGAAAGCTACAAAGGAAGTTTTTGATAAAAAAGGTTTTTTCAAGACCGGTGATCTAGGATATCTTGATAAAGACGGTTATCTTAAAATAACAGGAAGGATAAAGGATATAATTGTAACTGCCGGCGGAAAAAATGTTTCTCCTCAGAATATCGAGGCTGCTGCCAGAAAATCAAAATATGTCGAACAGTTGGCTGTTATCGGCGACAAGAGAAAATTTCTTTCGGCAATAATAGTTGTTAATCCGGCTGAAATAAAAAAACTGGCTTCAGCTATGGATATACGTAAAGACTTAAATGCCGCTTTAATCGATGAAAGTATAAACAAAGCAGTTCTTGAAGATATTGAAAAAATGCTCAAATCATTTTCGCGGGTAGAACAAATAAGAAGGATTGCTCTAATTGCTGATGAGTGGAGTCAGGCTACCGGTGAGCTTACAGGGACATTGAAAATAAAACGCAAAGCCGTTGAAGAAAAATATTCAAGATTAATTGATTCAATGTATGAGGTTGATAAGAACTGAGTCTGTTTTCTTTTTGTAAAATTGTCTCTTGACTCAATATTTTTGTAGACAGCAGGGGGGAGCAAAAATATCTTTGCGTAAAAGTTTACGGAGATGTTTATGTATCTAAGCCAATGCAAATCCTGCAGTCATCATATTTGTATATTGAATAACAAAGTTTTGTGCGGATATAAAATAGACAGGGTAGAAAAGACAATACGCAAAGAGAAAGATGAGAACAGTCAGACAGTATTGGACTGCCCGAAAGAATAAGGAGAAATTATGAAAACAAAAGCTCTCGATTTAACACTGGATTTCAAAGTTGCTGACATCAGTCTTGCTTCTTTCGGAATAAAAGAAATGGAGCTTTCCCGTAATGAAATGCCCGGTCTTATGGCTGCTCGCGAGAAATATTCTGCGACCAAACCGCTCAAAGGTCTAAAAGTTACCGGTTCTCTTCATATGACAATTCAGACTGCGATGCTGATTGAAACTCTGTATGAGTTAGGCGCTGATTTGAGATGGGCATCCTGCAATATTTATTCAACACAGGATCATGCTGCTGCTGCGGTTGCAAAACTCGGTCTTGCAAAAGTTTTTGCATGGAAGGGTGAGACGCTTGATGATTACTGGTGGTGTACCGAAATGGCTCTGACATGGCCTGACGGAAGCGGACCGGATCTTATAGTTGATGACGGAGGAGATGCGACTCTTCTAATTCATGAAGGTGTTAAAACAGAAAAAGACAAATCGCTTCTTGACCGCAAATCGGACAATAAAGAGTTTCAGATAATTCTCGATAGAATTTATGATTCTTATCAGTCGGATTCTTCACGCTGGACGAAAATAGCTTCAAAGATAAAGGGAGTTTCCGAAGAAACAACGACAGGAGTTCACAGACTGTACCAGTTGGCAGAGAAGGGCGAACTTCTTTTTCCTGCTGTAAATGTTAATGATTCTGTAACGAAATCGAAATTCGACAATCTTTACGGCTGCCGCGAGTCCCTTCTCGACGGAATAAAACGCGCAACTGATATTATGATTGCCGGAAAGGTGTGTGTTGTTTGCGGATACGGTGATGTAGGAAAAGGCTGTGCTCATGCTTTTAAGGGAATGGGCGCGAAAGTATTTGTTACGGAGATTGATCCTATTTGCGCGCTACAGGCGGCAATGGAAGGTTATGAAGTAGTGACAATGGATGACATTGTTGCGAAAGGTGATATTTTTGTTACTGCTACAGGCTGCTTTTCGGTAATAACCGGAACACACATGGAGCAGATGAAAAATGAAGCCATTCTGTGCAATATCGGTCACTTCGACAGTGAGATCGATATGAATTATCTTGAGAGTACAAGCGGAATTAAACGTGTCAATATTAAACCTCAGGTTGATCAGTTCTATCTTAAATCAGGAAGATCAATTATCGTACTTGCTGAAGGACGTCTCGTAAATCTTGGATGTGCTACAGGTCATCCTTCCTTTGTAATGAGCAACAGTTTCACAAACCAGACTCTGGCTCAGATTATGCTCGCAACAGAAAAACTTGCGAACAAGGTCTACACTCTTCCGAAGAAGCTTGATGAAGAGGTTGCGCGTCTTCATCTTGGAAGAATCGGTGCCAAGCTTACATCGCTTACCAAGGAACAGGCTGATTATTTGGGGCTTAATATCGAAGGACCGTACAAACCGGATCATTACCGATATTAATATGCAGAAAAGGGCTAAGGGATTAGTCACAAAAGTTTTTGGACGTCATTATACTGTCGAATACGGCGGAATAGAATATGATTCTTTTCTGAAAGGAAAGATGAGGATTGACAGTTCGTGGCATCAAATGACTAATCCTGTAGCTGTAGGCGACCACGTCGAAATAATTATTGAAAATGATTCTGCTCCTCGTGCCGTTATTGAATCTGTCTGCGGCAGAAAAAATAAAATTTCACGTAAAGAAAAGGGAAAGAACAGCCGTGAAGACATCATTGCGGCAAATCTTGACCTCATCATGATTGTTCAGTCATTCTCAGACCCCTTTATGAATCTTCGGTTTGCAGACCGTGTGTACGTTAAGGCAAACAATTCTTCTATTCCTGTTGCGCTTTGTGTCAACAAATCAGATCTTTCATGTGATGAAACCGAATCATATCTTGATGAATATTATTCAAAAAGCGGACTCAAAATATTTAAAACCAGCTGCGTCTCGGACATCGGGATAAATGAAGTAGCCTCTTATATCAAAAATAAGCATGTTCTTTTTATCGGAGTATCGGGGTGCGGAAAATCTTCTCTGATAAATAAAATATTTCCAGAAAAGAATCTAAAAGTTTCTGAAGTATCTGAATCAACCGGAAAAGGACGGCATACGACTACTAATACGATTATGTACCGGATTGATTCCAAAACCGCAATAATCGATTCGCCCGGACTGCGCGAATTCGGTATTCCTGATATCGAAGAAAATGAACTCTCGGATTATTTTTATGAGTTCAAGAAATATTCATCTAAATGCCAGTTCTCAGGCTGTTCTCACGATCATGAACCCGGATGCGAGATCCAGCGTGCGCTTGACAAAGGTAAAATTTACGAAGGCCGGTATATTTCTTATATAAATATTCTCGAGTCTCTGCGTGAATACAAAAGGTGGAAATACCGTTGATAGAGATAAAATCTGCAAGTATATCCTTCGGCAAAAAAAATGTTCTGCAGAATGTCTCCGTCAAATCGGAATTAATGTCAAATACGGTTATCCTCGGAAAAAACGGTTCCGGCAAAAGTGTTCTGCTTAAAATTGCCGCAGGTCTTTTGGTCCCGGATTCCGGCGAAGTTTTTTTTGACGGAAAAAAAATATCCCCTGAAGATTATTTTAGTGCAAATAAATTGAGTATAGGTTATGTTTTTCAAAAAGGCGGATTATTTGATTCGATGAATCTCTTTGAGAATGTGGCGTTTCCTCTCCGCCGCAAAGGGATTGCGGAGAATGAAATTCCGGACATTGTTCTTTATAATCTGCGCCGTGTCGGGCTTGAAGGATCAGAAGAAAAATTTCCTACTGAACTTTCAGGCGGAATGCAGAAAAGGGCGGGCATTGCCAGGGTTTTGGCGATGAAACCTAAAGTAATTCTCTATGATGATCCTGCGGCTGGACTCGATCCTGTTCTGACGGATTCTATTGCTGATCTTATACTGGAAATCCGCGAGACAGAAAAAACGACATCGCTTATAGTTACTCATGATATGAAGTTTGCTGAAAAAATCGCCGATAAGATTATTCTGCTTGATTCGTCGAAAATTGTTTTTTACGGTGATAAGAATATTTTTTTTTCATTAGAAGATCCGTTTGCGTATCAGTTCGTAAAAGGTGAAATTGAGGGACCTATAGAATGTCAATGAATGGTGAAGAAAAAAGAAGCAGCAGCCGGTATTATTCTGACGGAGATTTTATTCATACTTCGCGAACGGCGAGCGGCAGTGTTTCCTGCGTTCTAAAAAATATATCAGCTACAGGTGCATGTATTCTGGCTGATATTCCGATTGAAATAGGTGAAAAAGTTTTTCTTCATGTGAACCGCGGCGAGGCGACATCGCTTCGCGGAAAGGTTGTCTGGCAGAATGATAATGAGTATGGAATTGAATTTCTGCTCGAAAGCTCTGATGATTTTGAACAAATCTCGAATATTGTGAACAAATTTAACTTCCGTAATATTATCTGATGCTAATACCAGCTTTTAATGCCGTTTGTAAACCCATTTCAATTTAAAAACAATGAAAATTATAAAAATGCTCCTTTGCTGTTTTTCTTCAACCAGTCAATAAATTATTGACGTTAAGGACTTGAATTCTAAACTTAACTGTTATTAACACCATTTAGGACTTGGGGGAGTTATGCCTTCACTTGATACAAAGAACATTGACTGGAAAAATCTTCCTTTCGGTTATGTTAAAACTGATTTCAATATCCGTTATTATTATAAAGACGGCAAGTGGTCAGGCGGAGAACTTTATTCAGAAGATACTATAGATGTCAGCATAGCAGCGCCGGCTCTTCACTACGGACAACAGGCGTTTGAAGGATTGAAAGCTTTCAATACAAAGGACGGCCGTATTGTTGTTTTTAGACCGGAAGAAAACGCCGCTAGAATCAATCATTCGTGTGAACGTATTAAAATGCCGTTAATACCTGAAGAGATGTTCCTTGACGCGTTAAAAAAAGTCGTTATTGCCAACAAGTCATACGTTCCGCCTTACGGAACAGGCGCAAGTCTTTATATCAGGCCGCTTGTCTTTGGAGCAGGTCCGAAAATTGGACTCGGTCCCGCTTCTGAGTATGTTTTTCTTATGCTGGTTACTCCGGTCGGTCCTTACTATAAAGGCGGATTTAAGCCTGTTAAGGCACTTGTTCTCGATCATTTTGACAGGGCTGCACCTGAAGGACTCGGTGACTGCAAGGTCGGAGGAAATTATGCTGCTGGACTTCCTGGAGGAGAGTACGCTCACGATAAGGGATTCCCGATAGTTCTTTATCTTGATTCTAAAGAAAAGAAGTATGTCGATGAATTCGGAACTTCGAATTTTATCGGAATTAAGGGGAATAAATATATAACCCCGAAATCAACCAGTATTCTCGGAAGTATTACAAACAAGAGTCTCGCAACAATTGCTGAGGAATATCTTGGAATGGAAGTTGAGCGCAGACCTATTGCAATAGATGAGGTTTCTGATTTTGACGAGATAGGGGCTGTTGGAACTGCGGCGGTTGTTACACCGGTAAACGAACTTCATTTTAATGATAAAATTATAAAATTCGGTGATTCATCTGATGCCGGAGAAAAAATTACAAAATTGTATAAAACACTTACTCAGCTTCAATATGGAGAAATTGAGGACAAATTCGGATGGCTGTACGAGATAAAATAATTCTGCGGAAAACCGCAGAATTATTAATCAGAATTGACTACTTTTTCGGCCTGAATGGCTAGATATTTTACAAGCGACTGTTCGGAAATGTGTCCGAGATTAACGAGTATAATTCCTATCAGACCGCCTTCTTTTTTCTGTATCTCAAGTGCTTCATTCAGCTGAGCCTGGGTTATTTCGCCTGCATCAACCAGAATATCTCCCAATAGTTGTTTTGCCATAATACTCCTCCGCTTTTGATAGGTAAAATGTTGTTGATAAATATGTGGTAAAATTTATCACTACTGCCATATCGGGAATCTACTCCCGACAAATGAAATTATAGCATGTTCGAATTAAAAAGTCAACAGAATTGCAAAAATATGCGGAGGAGCTGATGATCAGGATTGTTGCAGAAATAGGAATAAACCACTGCGGAAGTCTGCCAAAAGCCTTGTCCATGATAGAATCTGCTGCAGCATGCGGCGCTGATTCTGTAAAGTTTCAGACTTTTTCAGCTGACAAATTTTATTCCCGTTACTCATCTTCTTATTTGAATAATACTCCGCTTTCTCCTAATTATGATTTGATTGAATTTTTTAGGAAGTTTGAATTCAAAGAGGAAGATTATATTAAACTAAAAAATGCCGCAGATGAATGCGGAGTCGATTTTTTTTCCTCACCTTTCGATACCGGCTCGGTTGAAATGCTTGAGCGCTTAGGTGTAAAAAGATATAAAATTGCCTCAGGTTCGTTAAATGATGTATTTCTAATAGAAAAAATTCTTTCGACTGGAAAAGAAATAATTGCATCAACCGGGCTTCATGAAATTTCCGAAATCGAAAAAAGTGTTCAGTTGATGAAAAGTAAAAATGCTGATTTGGTTCTTCTTCATTGCGTATCTCTTTATCCCCTTGCAGATAAAGACGTTAATTTGAAAAGAATGATGCGTCTAAATGAAAAATTTAGTGTTGATGTTGGATTTTCAGACCATTCTCCGGATGCATTATCTTCTCTTTGCGCAGTCTCTCTCGGAGCAACTGTGATTGAAAAGCATTTTAAGACCGAAGAAACAGATCCCGATGCCGGTGTTTCCCTGAATCCGTCCGGGTTTAAAGATATGGTTGACAGTATTCGCCGTATCGAAAATATTACTGGAAGCGGATCTTTTGCAGTTACTTCAGATGAAAAAAATATTGCTCGTTCTGCTAATATGAGTTTGTGCTCGTTGAAGAGAATAAACAAAGGTGAAAAAATTACAAGGGATTTGCTTTGCGCAAAACGTCCCGGAACGGGAATATCTCCTCTCGATATAGAATCTGTTGTCGGGAAAACGGCGCTTGAAGATATTGATGAAGATTATTTGATTGATTCAAAATATATAGTATGAGGTACCAATGAGAAAGTTTATAATACTAATTCCTGTGATACTTGCTTCATGTTCGATGTTTAAGTTTGAATATCGGCACGAAATGAATGAAGATAAAAAAGAAATTCTAAAATCAAGCGCTCTATCAATAGGTTTGGGAGTAGGTTTTGACACGTCATATGATACGGATTTTTTCTTTGCTACAAAAGAAGTATCTCCTTTAACTGTTTCTTTCACGGCTTATCTCGACAGTCTTCCCGTTGAAACTGTTGCGGACTTATATGTTGAAGCTTATCGCATAAATGAGACATCAAAGTATCTTATGAATCACTATCTCCGCTTAAAGAAATGGAGAGAATATAATTATTTTAAGACAGATGTGTCTAATGCAAATGAGAAATATTATACTGCAATAGATGTCTATTCACGTAAACGTCTTTCTTCGGAAATGTCATTGATTGAAGAACGTAAAAAAAAAGCTGCACAGAAAGGGATTCTGAATATTCAGGAAAAAGAAAACGTTGTAGACAGTTATTAGTTGTTAAAAAAAGCATCTGTTTGCGGTTATAATTTAAACCGTTAAAGTATTTTTCTAATACGAATTATTGTCTTATGAAGTATTTTGTAAGTGTGACTGAATTGCCGGTTTTGTTGTATTTAACTGAATCGAAAATATTTTGCGCCATCATAATTCCGCGGCCGTGGAGTTTTTTGTCATCGGCTATTTCTTTTTTCTTTATTTCATGCTTAAATCCTTTTCCTTCATCGGTAATCGTATATTTTGCCGAAGCTTCCTCAAGAACATAAGAAATGGTAACTTTTTTATTTTTATACTCAGCTATATTCTGTCTGTGCTGAAGGAGATTATAATACTCGCCTTTAATCATTGCTTCAGATTTGTCATCTGAAGAAATCTGAAGATTTCCATGTTCAATTGCATTGATAATTATTTCACGCAGACCTGTGCGGATAAGTGTAATTTCATTTACATTCATATATCTTGGCAGATTGCGGACTAATCTATAACTCATATCTTCTGCTGCAGAAAGAGAATTGTCGATTATATATGTGTGACTTTCCTGCGAAAGAAATTTAAGAAGATAGTCGTCAGCTACATGCGTCAAAAATCCGATGAGTTCTTTTCTGCCTTCCACGTCAATTTTTTCAAGACGTATATTGAAATCGCTGTACTTGTAATCGTGACGTGTTTTTAACGGAATTTTAAAAATGATTTGCTTGTCTGAATTAAGAGCTTCATTGATTTTTTCTTTCATGAAGCCGCGTTTTATTCCCGAAAAACCGTCCTCATATATATAGTCAAATAGAGTCGAAGCTGATAATTCATGCTCAGAGGTGCTGAGATGCCGGATCAAAGCCTTATTGTAAGAAAGAAAATTGCCGTTTTCATCCATTGAAAAAATTGAATCAGGAACCCCTTCAGTCAATGTCCTGTATTTATTTTCCGATATTTTCAGATTGCTGAAAATTTCTTCCGTTTCATTTATTTTTTGCAGAAGTTCTCTGTTAACATGTTCGAGACTTTTATTTATCATTACATAACGGTTTGTAAGTATGATCATTAATGATATGATGAAAAAAACAAATCCGTATTGTGTCAGATAATATCCGTTATGCATAAAAAGAGAATCTATGATATCAATTATGCTGAATACGGCAATTACAATTCCGCCGATAAAAATGTTCCCCTGAAATGTTTTAAAAAACATTTTTCTGAAAGCTGTAGCGGCATTTTTACTTTGTTTAAAAAAAGTAAAAAATGATTTTGCGCAAGAACGTATAAGAAATAATATATAGCCCACCGCAGCCAATCCGGTAAAAGCCTGCCATGTATAAAGAACCTTGTAAGAGTATGTAAGCGAAAATGAAAAATTTAGAACAATTGCTAAAAGATTACCTAGGGCCAGAATTTTACATACTTTACTAATCTTTTTGTTAATACCGGATTCAACAAAGGCATATAGTGTTGATGAGAAAAGATAAAGAACCGCAACTTCCATCTTGAAGGAATAACTTGTATCGGATATTAGTCCGTATATGTTCGGAGATCTGATGAATATGTATGCAGAAAGAAGTATAGATAAAAGACCGAAGTAAAGTGTGTAACGGTCATTACGTTTGTATAGAAATATTGCAAGCTGATACAGTCCTATGAAAAGATAAAGGGCGATAAGAGAATCAATTATTTTTTTGGAAAAAGGTTCTCTTTCAGAGAAAGGGGAAATTGAAAAATCGGATAAATCATGGATTCCACCCTCGTAAGACTGCTGGTCACAGATAATCCTGAAAGAAAGCATATTTTTTCCGGGTTTAAGGTGTCTTGAATCAATTAGAACATTTACATTTTTCAATGTACGGTATTTTTGAATATTGCCGGATGAATCGAGGTGAATTTCACTTCTGACAGGATTTCCGTTGATAAAAATTTCAAAATTCTGGCCGATCATTGCCATATGCAGATTAAACGGACGTTTCATATAGAAATCGGATTCATTGAGTCCGAAAAAAGTTTTCATCGTGTAAGTTTCTGCGGTATTTTTTCCCCAAAATAATACCGCACTTGAGGAATCTTCATTCTTGAAGAGATCATTAATTCTGAGAGTTTTCAGCTTTCCGTTTACAGGTTCAGTTTTAATTGCTTGTGAAACTGAATCATTGCCTGCCCAGGATAAGTCGAATCCCTTTCGGATATAAAAATCAGATTTAGATAAATCGATTGTCTGGGCATATGCTGCAAACGATAAAAAAATATATAATAAGCCAATAGAATATTTCACAAATGCTCCGCAAACTGTTACTTAAGCACAACTGGAGTATTGTATTTGTAAAATTCAAAAAGTCAACGAAAAAGATTATCCGATAAATTCTCGATTTCTGACGGATCAGAAAAAAGAGTCCATAATGACTGATCAATTTTATCAAATGCCTTTTTCATCCTCTCTGAATCACGTGACTCGGCAGATGTATTTCTAATGAAAATGTGCGCAATTCTCCCGGGATTTTTTTTCGCTACATCGGCATAAATTTCCGGATCTTTTTCAAATGAATCTCCGATGAAAATGATTTTTTTATCCGGAAAATCCTTCATTATTCGCAAAATAATAGGTGTCTTGAATTTTTCAGGAGACTCGAATATGCTGAGATATCCGTCTTTGAGACCGAATGATTTCATCTGAATGAGTCCTTCCGGGAATTTTTCATTAGTGATAAAAGACTGTATGGCCGGAAAAAGCTGCCATGGTGACGATGTGAGATATGTAAAATCGGCTCCTTTATTTTTCCATGAGTAAAGAAGTTTCTGCATTTTGGGAACCGGTTTATATTCATTTACGAATACGTTTCGTAAAAGTTTGCTTTTGTTGTAAACTTCAGAAATTTTAATAGTGTCGTCAATATCCGTTATTACCATTACTCCTTCAGGTTTAATTAGTTTTGCTTTACCTTCGAAAATTCTACCGTCTGATTTGGCTTCACTTGTAAAATTTACTTCTGCTTCTTCAGGAATCGTATTTCCGCTATAATTGATTATTGAGTAAAAGATATTTGAAGGAAGTACAATTTCACGTTCGGTGTGTCCGTTGGCGTCAGTTACTCCAATATTGTAATAAGAAGTCCCAATAAGTGCGGATATGCTTTTTCTGCTTTCCTGATCGATCATAAAAAGACGGAATCTTTCATTGAAGGTTTTGTTTTCCAAGTCATCATCAGAAAGATTTATGTGTTTTTTTGCAGCTGAAGTAATGATTTTTCGTGCAGCACTGTCAAACTCGGGTTCGCAAACCCATGCATGTACTTTGATGTGAAAGAGGTCATTTTTTTTATTATAAGCTATATATGACGGAAAATAGTAAAGTTCCTCATCTTTTTCAATATTAATTTTGGGCGGCTTGGCTGATGCTGAGAATATCGCTGCTGAAATGAATAATGTTAAAATGAGAAATTTTTTCATAATTAATCCTTATCGTTTAAGTGTAAAGCTAATGATGTTTCTTTGAAAAAACAGGTCAAGAATTATTTGCGTAATATCAGTATTGCTGAATGTATATTATGAATGCTTTTAAAATCTGATTTCCTGCAAAATGCGTTATAAATAGTCCTGCTGTGATGAACGGTGCGAAAGGAAGTTTTATTTTGAGATTCTTTGTTTTTAACAAGGCAATGACAAGCCCGACAATACACCCGGTAATTATTGCGCTTTCAAGAGTTATGATGAGCTCGTGAAGATCTGAAAACAGAGAAATGACCGCGATGAATTTGATGTCGCCCCAGCCGATGCTTCCTGCGAAAAGATATCCGAAGAGAAGAAGAATAGATGATGTAATTGCAAAAATTTTAAGATGAATTACAGGATTAGGAGATAATAGCGTAATCGTAATTGAAATTAATAGCGCTGCGGCAATTGACAGATTGGATATTTTCATGAATTTGACGTCAAAATAAGCGATAACAAAAGAATTGCATAAGAAAAGTCCCTCTGCAAAAGAAATAGGAGAGATTCCGTTGAAATAAGCAGAAGCTGTTAAAACCAAACCGCATATTATTTCGGAAACCGGATATATGACGTTTATTTTCGATCCGCAAGTGCATTTGCCGCGCGCTATCAAAAATCCTATTACAGGAACAAGCCCGCAAGGACTGATATTTTTTCTGCATGATGTGCAGCGCGAACGTGAAAAAAGAATATTCTTGAGTGAATCATTTTTTCCATTGAGCGATCTTTCTGCAAGGGTTATGAAGAAACTTGCGAAAACCGAACCTGTGATAAAAGTTAGTAGGTATAGAGTCATTCGGATACAAATGTTATAGTTAAAAATTTCTCATCATTCCCGTTTCTGTTACGCGTTTCGCTTATTTTCCCCTGGGGATGACCGTAAGTTGCGATTTTTTCTTTTACACGTTTTATTGCCGCACTTTCCTGTGAATAGTCTGTGAATCCGGAAGTGCTTATTTTTACTGTTGCATTGCGCATCATGGTTGCGGCAAATGCATAAAATTCAATTTTAATAATTTCGGATGAAGGAACTTTCCCATCCATTGTTTTTATTATAAAATCGAAGGACTCCATCGCACTTTTTTGATTGCGCACGGCGGGTTTTGTTTTTACGTCTATTGATGAAATGAAAACAGGCTCAAAACTGTCAATGAAATCAATGTTTATCTTATTGTCGCCACCCCGAATTTTAAAGAGTTTTATAAAATTGGGAGACGATGACGATTCACCGAAAAAAGCTTTTGCATCCGCGATTGAAGCCTGCTCTATGAGAAGAGTTTTTTCTGGATTGATCGATAAACTTGATGATGATAATATTTCAGCCTTAGGAGATTGAATTTCGTAAATTGCTTTTAGTAATTTGGTTATAGTTGTGCTTCTTTCAGAGAGAAAATACTTCCGCGCTATCATTATATAAGGTTCAAAATACGGGAAAGAGGCAGTAGACGAGATTGTATTTTTTGAAAGTGTGTTGTCCAAAAGATCAACTGTTGAAATAAATTCTCCGGTATTTTCGCCGGTTTTTACATTATTAAGCCTGCAGTAAAATTCTGAAAAAAAAGAGATTGAATTATCAGTAATTGAAACCGGATTTTTCTTTCTGAAAGATTCAATATTTCCTTCTATCACAAGGTTTCCGGATGAGCGTGCTGATATTGCGAATACTCTCGGATTGAAATACTTCAATGAATCAAAATTATTCATGTATTCACTGTACGGAATAATTATTATATCTGAGCGGAAATTAGTGAAATCATCAAGTGCTTCCGGTATCGAAGTGTTTTTCTTTATCTCGGCTTTTATTGAAATTTTCGATAGGTCGGAATCTGCTGAAGTGATGATGCCGCCGTTTGCCGAAAGAATGTTTATAACGTGATAGTATGATGTAGTTCCTATTCTCACTAAATTGATTTCATGATTATTATTTTTGGCGAAATAGTCTTCCATGGTTTCATATTTAGACTTATGAGAACACGACAATGCAAGAAATAGCGAAAGGATTGCAGTAGAAACAGTTTTCATTATAAATTCCCGAAAAGCGATGCGGCTTTATTTTTGTCAGTGTTGTGCTTGTAATCCGAATATTCGACAATAGTGAGTCCGGGAGAATTTTTAATTATCTTTGCAATTATTTTTGTTCCGGCAGAACCCGATTCGCGCGTTGCCGCATATTTGAATTCTCTTTTGCATCCAGGGCATTTATCCATTTCGCCGAATTTGATTCCTGTAGTTTTGCATGCAGGGCAGAAACCATGCAGATCATCTACGATGATGATGTGTTCATCAATTTCTTTTATATCAAGTTCATGCCAAATGCGTATCATGTCCATGATGAGTACCTTTGCCTTAATTTGCTTTTGTTTCGGCATTTTTATAAAAAAATAATTTTTGAAGCCGAACGGGTATTATGTTGATTTTGTGCTGTCTAAAAGCAAGAAATAATTTTCCTTGACCTTGAAAGTTTAACGTCAAATATCGCGTTATGAATACAAAAAAAATTGAAGCTGTTATATTTGATTTTGACGGAACTCTTGTCGATAGTGAAGAAAACTATTTTGAAGCAGACAGAATTCTTTTGAAAAAACACGGACTTGATATCGACTCTGAATTCAAGAAGCAGTACATCGGAATAGGCGCGTTCGAAATGATGGAAGATATAAGGACAAAGCATTCTATCGCGGCACCGACTGATGACTTGGTAAATGAAAAGAATGAAATATATCTTGAAATAGCATCCAAAAACACAAAAGTATTTCCTGAAGTCGCTGAATTTGTGAAATATCTTCATAATCACGGTTATAAGACGGCAATCGCATCCGGGTCATCAAAAACCGTAATAAATACTCTTCTTGAATGCATCGGCTTTTCGGATTATTTTGATGCGGTGATTTCATCTGAAGAGGTAAACCGAGGAAAACCTGAGCCGGATGTTTTTCTTGCGGCGGCTGAACGGTTGGGAGTATCTCCCGCAAATTGTCTGGTTTTGGAAGATTCCGTATACGGCGTTCTTGCTGCAAAAAAAGCCGGAATGAAGTGCTGCGCTATTCCTTATATAAAAGATAAAATTGATGATATTTTTTATCATGCGGATTTGTTTTATGAGGATGAATTTGATTTTCATGAAACTGTAAAATGGATGAATAAATAAAAAAACCGCCTTTGTGGGCGGTTTTTTTATTTATGTAAGTATAAGGTTTTTTATTATACTATGCAGATGTTCTCAACTTTTCCGGAAGGATGCACGGTTTCTTCGTTGTCGAAGAAATGGCATTTTTCTGCGTTAATGTTAAGAGTAAGTTTGTCGTTGATTTTGAAGTTGAAACCAGGAGTTGTTTTTACAACGATTCTGTTTTCTCCGTTGAGGCTTACGTAAAGGATTATTTCTGATCCGAGTGTTTCAACAACTTCAACAGTTCCTGTTGTTGTACTCTGGCTTTCTCCGCCGATATGAAGGTTTTCAGGTCTGAAACCTGCTGAAACCTGTTTTCCGTCGTAAGCTTTAAGTTTTGCCATCTGAGCGTCAGTGAGGGTAATTTTGATTCCGGAACCTTCTGCTACATTTCCTTTGATAGTAACATTCTGAAAGTTCATCGGAGGAGTTCCCATGAAGCCTGCAACAAATTTATTTACCGGATTACCGTAAAGGTTCATCGGAGTATCCATCTGCTGGATATAACCGTCTTTCATTACAACAACTTTGTCTCCAAGAGTCATCGCTTCAATCTGGTCATGAGTTACATAGATCATTGTAGCTTGAAGCTGATTGTGAAGGCGTGCAATCTCTACGCGCATTGTTCCGCGAAGTTTTGCATCAAGGTTTGAAAGAGGCTCGTCAAAAAGGAAAACCTTAGGATTTCTTACAATCGCTCTTCCTAGAGCGACACGCTGACGCTGACCGCCTGAAAGCTGTTTAGGTTTTCTTGAAAGAAGATTCTCGATATGAAGAATCTGAGCGGCTTCTTTTACGCGTTTGTCGATTTCGTCTTTTGGAACTTTTCTCATCTTGAGGCCGAATGCCATATTTTCGTATACGCTCATGTGAGGGTAGAGTGCATAGTTCTGGAAAACCATTGCAATGTCTCTGTCCTTAGGGTGAACGTCATTTACACGTTTTTCGTCGATATAAAGATCTCCGCCTGAAATTTCTTCAAGACCTGCGATCATTCTGAGAGTTGTAGATTTTCCGCATCCGGAAGGTCCTACAAGAATAACAAATTCTCTGTCACTGATGTCGATGTTGACATCATGAACAGCGTGAAATCCGTTGGAATAAACCTTGTTTATGTCCTTTAAAATTACTTTTGCCATGAAAAGCTCCTTATATTTGTAATGGTGCCTCCCTTGTACTATCAGGCTGTCTTGTGTCAATCTATTTTTCAGTCGCGCTGGACTGTAAAACCCCCCAGTTCAAGAACGAATTGCAATAGGCAAAAGGGCTTGACTCTGATATTGACGGGAAATAATTGACCAAAGGTGTTGTATGTTTGCTACTGTAAAAACGGCAATTGAAGATCTCCGTTCAGGGAAGATGATAATACTGGTCGATAATGAAGACCGGGAAAATGAAGGCGATGTTGTTATAGCGGCTGATTTCTGTTCAACCGAAAATATCAATTTTATGATAACCCACGCTCGCGGACTTGTATGCGTTCCCATGGAAGCGGCAATGCTTGATAAAATAGGCATTCCCATGATGTGCCCTGTAAATACCGACACATTTCATACTGCTTTTACGGTTTCTGTTGATGCGAGAGATATTACAACTACCGGAATTTCAGCATCAGACAGGGCAAATACGGTCAAAGCGCTTATAAACGAAGATTCCTCAGCTGATAATTTCAAACAGCCCGGTCATATTTTTCCTCTTTCGGCAAAAAAAGGCGGAGTTCTTGTACGTGCCGGTCATACAGAGGGAAGTGTCGATCTTGCTAAAATGGCCGGTCTTACTCCTGCCGCTGTAATCTGTGAAATTCTTAATGATGACGGGACGATGGCCCGCCGCGATGCACTGATTGATTTTGCAAAAAAACACGGACTGAATATAGTTACCATAGAAGATCTCATAAAATTCCGCCAGAAGTCAGAGCGTCTTGTTGAAAGAATTTCCGAGGCGAAGCTTCCGACTGAATATGGTGAATTTAATATAATAGCGTATGAAACAAAAACAGACAACCTGACTCACGTAGCCCTTGTTAAAGGAGATATTCGAGGAATGGAGAATGTTCTCGTTAGGGTTCATTCGGAATGCCTTACCGGAGATGCTTTTTCTTCGCGCAGATGCGATTGCGGAGACCAGCTGCACAGAGCGATGCAGATGGTTCAAAAAGAAGGATGCGGAGTTATACTTTACATGCGTCAGGAAGGACGCGGAATCGGGCTTTCCAATAAGATAAAGGCATATCATCTTCAGGATCACGGACTTGATACCGTTGAGGCGAATATCAAACTCGGATTTCCGCCTGATCTGCGCGATTACGGCATAGGTGCACAGATGCTTGTTGATCTTGGAATAAAAACCATGCGCCTTATGACGAATAACCCTCAGAAGGTAATAGGGCTTGAAGGATACGGGCTTAAAATAGTAGAACGTATTCCGATTGAAATCGCGGCTCTTGATGATAATAAGAATTATCTTTCTGTAAAACGCGACAAGATGGGCCATCTTATAATGGGAAGCGGCGGTGCCTGAAATGGAAGCACTCGATAACATCATTCAGAAGAATCAGATAACCGTAATGGTAATTGACGATGAGGATATAGTCCGTTTTTCATTACGCAAGAAACTCGCAAAATTCGGATATAATGTCATTTCGCTTGATAAGGCCGAAGACGCGCTTTATATGCTTAAAAATGAGGAAGTTAAGGTCGATTTTATTGTTACCGATATCAAACTCCGCAAGATGGACGGAATTGAATTTCTGCGGCATATAAAAACCATTGATATATCCATTCCGGTTATTATTACGGGTCAGGGAAATGTTGATGACGCGATACAGGCTCTCCGCTACGGAGCACGCGATTTTATTAAAAAGCCTATTGATGAAAACGAAATAGCTTCTATCATACGTTCTGAAGTTAAACGCAAAATACAGGAACAGCTGGCTGTTGATATCGGAAAATTCGTGAAAGAGGAAAGACGGGAGTTTGCTCTTCCTCTTGACGTTGAAGCCGGTGATGTTTTGGCGCACGAACTGACTAAAAACCTTCACTCAACCGGTTTGTTTACCGCTTCTGATGCTGAAAATATCGGTGTCGCACTTAGAGAATCGATTTCAAATGCGATTTTTCACGGAAACCTTGAAATGTCATCCGATATAAGAGAATCGGGCGGAAATAAGGCTTTCAAAGAAGAGTTTGACAAAAGAAGAAACGATCCGCTATACTCCGGAAGAACGGTTCGCGTTTTTTATCATCTTCATCCCGATTTTGTGGAATTTGAAGTCGAGGACGAGGGAAAGGGTTTTAACAGTTCGGCTCTTCCTGATCCGACTGATCCCGAAAACTTTTTCAAAAAAAGCGGAAGGGGAATTCTTTATGTCCGTCTTTATATGGATGAAGTGGAATGGAATGATAAAGGCAACCGCATAAGAATGAGAAAAAATACATCGAGGTAATTGATGCAGAGTATCAGATATGAAAATGGAAGTCTTTTTGTATTGGATCAGACTATGCTTCCTTCAAAAGAAAGCTACAAGGAACTTAAAACATACCGCGACGCGGGTTATGCTCTGGCGGATATGGTTGTCAGAGGTGCGTCACTTTGCGCTATAGTTATGGCTTATGGAATGATTCTTGCAGCTGAAAAAGCCCGCTCGGAAGATGTTGAAATTTTCAGAGAAGATGTTTATGCAGCTCTTGATTTTTTTGAAAAAACCAGAATAAATTCGCCTCTTTCTCATGCTTATCTCGCGAAAATGCGTGAGTTGATTCAGAATGAATATTCTATTGAGAAAATAAAAAGTGCGCTTGAGAATGAAGTTTCACTAATGACATCAAGGGAAAAAGAATATTCAAAAGGGCTCGTTGATAAGTGTTCCGGAATTATTTCTGATAATGATTCGATACTGACATATTCTAATTACGGTGCGCTTGCGTCCGTTTCAGAAGGCTCCGTTATTCCTGTTATATGCGAAGGAGTCCGGGCACATAATAACGTTAAGGTATATTGCGCCGAAACCCGGCCTTACCTGCAGGGTGCGAAGCTCACTGCTTGGGAATTTAAGAAACATGGAATAGACGTTACGGTTATCACTGATAATGCCGCCGCTTTTATGATGAAGAGCGGAAAAATCAGCAAGGTCATAACCGGAGCGGACAGGATTGCGAAGAACGGGGATATTGTTGCGAAAATAGGAACATATATGCTTGCGCTTTCGGCAAAAGCGAACAATGTTCCTTTTTATGTAACTGCGCCTTCTTTTTTGGTGGATAATTCGCTTCTAAAAGGAAGTGATGCTGTGATTGAAGAGCGCCCGATAAGCGAGGTTGCTCATCTTTCGGATATTACTGTTGTTCCTGAAGGAATAAAAATAATGAATCCGGTATTTGATGTCACAGAAGCTGCTCTTATTACAGCACTTGCAACAGAGAAGGGGATAGAGAAAAATCTTTCTTCTGCCGGAACTTCGGCGATCGCTTAATATGAACAGCATTTTAAAATATATACTTATTCCCGTCGACGGTTTCTGCTCAAGAGTCCTTGCGGCTATCGGTGCGCTTATTCTTGTTCAGTTCCCTAATTTTGTAGTTCATTATCTGCAAAGACTCGGCGGGCATATTGACGAACTCAAACGCATGCTTGATCAGTATAATCAAGCTGCTGCAATGACCGGCAAAACATTCGAGCAATATGTGATTCTTCATAAAACATCGAATGTCCCGGAAATAGCCCAGACCGGAAGAATAATTGAATCCAGCGCCGAAAGATATCTTGAGCTTAAAACGGCGCTTGATCAAATATCGCAAAGTCCTTCATTTCTCAAGTTTTTTGCATTTTTGAAAAATGCCGATTACGAAATATTTAAGAGCACACTGGTTAATTATACTCCGGGTTTTTCATTTAATTCAGAATGTATCGTTTATGCTTTAGCCGGTCTTGCCGCCGCGTCTCTTTTCTATTTTATTCTTAAAATAATGCTGAAAATGCTTTTTGATAAAATATCAAATCCGCCCCGCAAAAACTGATTATCTCAGATTATTTGAAGAATATATCGTGCTGTCTGCGTTTTTTGTTCTTGTCATGTTCGGAAAAGAATCTCTCGCCTGTCAGCGGATCAAATCCGGTATAATAAGTAACTGAAGAAATGGTTCCGGGAAGAGGAATGAACAGCTGAACCTGGTTCGGTACAAACTTGAGAAGACGGAAAATTTTATCTTTCATTTTTTTCATGTCGTTTTCGGTGGAACCCGGATGTGCGCTCATAAGATAAGGAATAATGAAGCGTTTGATTCCGAGTCTTTTCGTTGATGTAAAATATTTTTCTGCGAATTTATCAAATGAACAGACGGGTTTTTTTCTCATTGCACGCAGTGTCATTTCTTCAGTGTGTTCGGGTGCTACTTTGAGCTGACCGCTTACTCTTTTTGCGATAAACTCATCAAGCAGTTCAGGATTGTCATTTATAAAAAGATCATAACGTATTCCGGAACCGACTGTAAGGTGTTTAACTTTATTGACCGAATCAATTTTGCGCATGAGCTCAAACCATTTTTTGTGATTTGTTTTGAGATTTTTACAGCGCGCGGGATAGAGACAGCTTTCACGTGCGCATTTCCAGCCGTTTGAGCATTCAGTACCGTACATGTTTGCTGATGGTCCGCCGAGATCCGTTATATGCCCTTTGAAATAATTCATGGAGGCTATTTTTTCGGCTTCGGCTATACAGCTTGCGCCGCTTCTCGAAATTATTCTTTTGCCTTGATGCATAAAGATAGAACAGAAAGAACATCCCGATACACATCCTCTATGAGAGTTGATTGAAAATTTAATCATTTCGAAGGCGGCTATTTTTTCGCTGCCGTACTTGGGATGAACTTTGCGCGCGTATGGAAGCGAATACACAAGATCAAGATCGCTCTGCGAAAAAACTTTCTGCGGGTATGAAACCAGATATCTTGTTCCGGATTTTTGCGAGATTATTTTCTCGCGGTTTAAATAGGTCATTCTGAACGCTTCGGCGAATTTTTCTTTTGAAGAAAGTGTCTCTTCTTCGGCCGGAAGCTGTTCGGAATTATCGGGCGCATTGCTTGAGAAGATCATCGTTCCTTCAATGCCGTCAATTTTTTCATTTTTGCTGAGTCTTTCTGCGTACTCGAGACAGGCGAACTCTCCCATTCCATGAACGAGAATGTCTGCGCGCGAATCGGCGAGTATCGATCTTCGCAGCTTTCCGCTTGTAAAATCGTAATGCGCGAAACGCCGCATCGAAGCTTCTATTCCGCCGATTAAGACAGGTGTTTCCTTATCGATTTGTTTAATGAGATTGCAGTATTTTATAAGTGCTCTGTCGGGTCTCTGAGTCGCCATCGATTCCGGAAGGTAAGGATCATCATTACGGATTTTTCCGAAAGCAGTAAATTTCATTAGAGATGAATCGACATTTCCTGATGATACACCGTAGAAGAGCCTAGGTTTTCCGAAAGAAGAGATTTTCTGAACATCATCATCTTTGAGCGCATCGCATACAGCAACTCGGAACCCGTGATGCTCAAGAAAACGTCCGATTACAGCTGTTCCGAAAGAAGGATGATCGATATAAGCATCACCCGTCAAAAGAAGAATATCTATGTAATCCCAGCCCAGTTTTTTTAATTCTTCCGGGCTTGCGGGAAGAAATTCGCTTGGGCTTTTAGAAATCACCTTTGATAAACATCCTTTTTTGAAGAGATTCAGCTTTTTCTCTTCCGTCAATAAGTTCGATAATCTTAAGCGTGAAAAGAGCTGTGACTCCGGCGCTTCTTCCTGTTACTATTTTGCCGTCAACGGTTACATCTTCATTTGTAAATATTGAATGAGTAATTTCTTTTTCATCTCCCGGAAAGCATGTGAATTTTTTCTTATCGAGAATTCCGCTTCTTCCAAGCGCGATGGGAGCGGCGCATACTGCTCCGATAATGCCGCCTGCCGCGTAGATTCTCTGTATGAATGACATTACCCGGTCATGATCACGCAGATTTGTGCTTCCGGGCATTCCGCCTGGAAGAATAAAAGCTCCGAATTCTTCAAAGCGCATTTCTGTAAGAATTTTATCGGCAGTAATTTGAATTGAATGCGCGCCTGTTACAATTTTATTTTTAAGTGATGCGGTTGTGACATTATGTCCTGCACGGCGGAACATGTCAATAATTGTTACGGCTTCGATCTCTTCGAAACCTTCCGCAAGCGGTACCAATATGTTCATATATCCTCCTTAATTGTGGCTTGATTTTGATTTATGAAGAAAATAAAGACCTGTCGAAAGAGCGAAAATTGAAAGAGCAAGATATATCATGTCGAGGGCTGTCGAAAAATTCTGAGCCCGGTTGAGAACCATCTGAAAATATTTAACTATGAGGGCCATTATTATGACCTGCGCAATTTTATCTTTGAGTACGTCTAGAGAACCTATGTTTAGAATGCTTGACGCCTCGCTTTTTTTCGCGGTATCGATGTGTGATATAAAAAGTTCATAAAGACCGAAACTGAAAAGAATCAGCACAACCGCGATAAGATATACGTCGATTGCTCCGATAATATTTCCGATTACAAGCGTGTGTATATCAATGGAATGATCTCCGCCGAGATAATATACAATATCCTTTAAAGTAAAAAGGATGTCTTTGCTCGCCAGAACAAATAAAATGAAAGAAGCTATCAGGCTTGATACAACTGCGAAAAGAACCAGAAACCTTCCGCTCCAGAGAACATGTTCGAACATGGTTTCAATATTGAAAGTGCGTCGTTTGTCGTTTTTAATATATTTGCTTTTTTTCATATTTCCTCTTTAATTTTTAATTCTCAATTCCGTCCGGTATCCCTGTCAAGGTGTTTATCTTCCGGAATTACTTCAAATTTTTCTACCTGTAAGCTTATTTTTCTTTTCAAAAATTGTTTGCTATTATCGTTTGGCTGTTTTCCAATTAGTCAAGCGGAGGAATTTTGAGAGCCGAAACTGTTTTTATCCTTATTGTTGCCATTTTGATTGCTGATTTTATTCTGGAAAGGATTTTATCTTTTCTTAATTACAAAAGTCTTGGAAAATCCGTTCCTGATGAACTTAAAGGAACATATGACGAAGAAAAATATTCCAAACAGCAGAAATACGAAAAAGAAAATATCCGCTTCTCTGTTATATCGTCTGTGTTCAGTTCTATTCTTATTTTTCTGATGCTTTTTTTCGACGGATTTGCTTTTGTTGATTCATTTGCAAGATCTGTTTCATCAGATCCTGTTTTAAGCGCATTGATTTTTTTCGGAATTCTGCTCATATCATTTGATCTCATCAATAGTCCGTTTGAAATATATGATATATTTGTTATTGAGCAGAAATACGGATTCAATAAAACGACTCCTCTTACATATTTTCTTGATAAGATAAAAGGGTGGCTGATCGGCGGAATCATCGGCGGAATAATTCTTTCACTCATTGTTATTTTTATTCAGAAATTTCCGGATACCTTCTGGATATTCGCATGGATAACAATTACTTTTTTTATGATTTTCTTCACGATGTTTTATTCATCCGTTATCGCTCCGCTTTTTAACAAGCAGACTCCTCTTGAAGAAGGAGAGCTTAAAAGCGGAATAACGTCGTTTGCGCAGAAAACCGGATTTAAACTCGATAATATTTATGTGATAGACGGTTCGAAAAGGACTACGAAAGCGAATGCTTATTTCAGCGGGCTTTTTTCTAAAAAAAGAATCGTGCTTTTTGATACCCTGATTAAAGAGCTCACTCCGGGTCAGATCATTGCTGTTCTGGCTCATGAAATCGGGCATTACAAAAAAAAGCACACACTCATGATGATTCTTTTTTCCGTTATACAGACCGGCGGTCTTTTGTTTGTTTTAAGTCTTTTTATCGGCAACAGCGTTCTTTCTTCAGCCTTGGGGGCGGAAGCGCATTCAATTCATATGGCCATAATCGCTTTCGGTATACTCTATGTTCCCATATCTACTATAACAGGTATTTTCCTGAACATGTTTTCGCGGAAACACGAGTATGAAGCTGATAATTTTGCTTCTAAGTATTTTTCAGCTGAAGAACTAGCCGGAGCATTGAAGAAGCTTGCAGAGAATAATCTGTCAAATTTGACGCCTCATCCGCTTTATGTTTTTTTCCATTATTCCCATCCGCCTATCGGAGAGAGAATAAGGAATCTCATGAACCGTATGTGAATATATGACATGCAAGTTTGATAAAAAAAGCTTGCAAAATATAAGTCCGGTATCAAAGTGACGGTAATTTCTGATGTTGTCAAAAGCTGTCCCGAAGGACAGCTTTTTATTTTATCGTAGGTCTGAGGTATTTGTTGGATAAATTCACAAAAGCGGATGTTGAAAAGCTTATTTATAAAGCATGCGAACTCTGCGGTTTTGAGGTTTATGAACAGAACATCCAGCTTAGAAAGGGCAGTGCGGTAATTACGGTCAGAATTGATAACGGTTCAATTGTTTCTCATGATGACTGCGTAAAATATACGGCTAAGCTTAATTCACTTATAGAAGAATCCGGAATAGAGGACAGTTATACTCTTGAAATTTCCTCGCCGGGTTTGAAACGCAAAATCCGATCAAAAGCGGAATTTATCCGTTTTGCCGATGCTCCGGTCAAGATTATTCTCGGCGGAGAAAAAGGCGGAGCAGTGAAAGGAAAAATTATTTCTGCCGGAGACGAATCAGTTGTTATAAAAACAGAAAAGGGAATGGAAGAAATTCTCTATAATGATATAAAAAATTCGAATCTTGATTATTAAAGGGTTTAATTATGAATGCAAAATTCTTTGACGCACTTCAGTCTGTTGTTTCGGAAAAGGGGATTACCCGCGAACATATTGAGGACATCGTTAAAACGGCTATTGAGTGTGCGTACCGCAAGCAGTTCGGCACAACAGATGATATGAAGGTTGTTTTTGACCGTTCTTCAAATTCAATGAAAATAGTTACAAAGAAAATGGTTGTTAGACGTCCTGATGAATCAGGCCGTCAGATCGGTTTTGAAGAAGCTGTAAAAAAAGACAAGGATATTCAGCTTGGCGATGATGTCGAGGTTGAAGAGGATCCTTTCAAGGTTTTCAGCCGTATTGCTTCGCAGACAGCGAAACAGGTTATGATGCAGAAGATCAAAGAGCTCAAAAAGAATATCATTTTTGACGACTTCAAAGAGAAAGAAGGCGATCTTATAAACGGTTATATGCAGCGTCAGGTTAAGAAAACTATATTTGTTGATATAGGATACGGCGAAGTTGAAGGTGTTATTCCTCAGAGAGAACAGTCGAGCCGCGAACATTTTAAGACAGGCGATAGAATCAAAGCTATGGTATGGACCGTTGAAAAGACAAACCGCGGGCCGAATATCGTGTTGACGCGCGCGCGCCCTGAGTTTGTTGCAAAACTTTTCGAAATGGAAATTCCTGAAATATACGACGGAATAGTGCGTATTGAGAAAATAGTCAGAGAAACCGGTATGAGAACAAAAGTCATGGTTTCGAGCCGCGACAGGGATGTTGATTGTGTCGGTGCATGCGTCGGTATGAAGGGAAGCCGAATTCAGGCTATCGTCCGCGAAATTGAAGGAGAGAGAATTGATATAATCGAGTTCTCCCGCGACAGCAAAACTCTTGCGGAAAATGCGTTGACACCTGCAAAAGTCAAAGAAGTAATAGAAACCAGAACAGGAAAAGTCATTGCAATCGTCGAAAATGAGCAGAAAATGATTGCGGTGGGGAAAATAGGCCACAACGTAAGACTCGCTTCCGAACTCTGCGGTTTTGAAATTACGGTGATGACAGAGGAAGAATACAGAAATTTTCTCAATTCAGACGAATCCCGTTCATTGTTTGGACAGCTTTTCTCGGACGATGTCGAAGATTATACTCCGCTTCAGGAGCTTGGTCTTAAGGCAAGATATATCGAGCTTCTTGAAAAGGGCGGAATATTCTCAGTCGAGGATCTTGTTCAGAAAAGTGTTGATGACCTTAAGGATATTGACGGCATAGGAGAAAAAACGGCAAAAGAAATTTGGGAAATAGTTGATAGCATGGTTGATTTTGACGACGACGAGGATAAATCGGAAGACGTCGAAAAGGCTGATGAAGGTGAGGAGCCTTCTGAAGATGAAAGCAAGTAATATAAAATAAATTATCAGGATTTTCATGAAGATAAGCGAAGTTGCAAGAAACAGTTCAGTCAACGAGAATGACATTAAGTCAATTTGTAAGGATCTCGGGATTCAAATTTCGGGTGATGACGGTGAAATTACGTCAAATGACGCGGTATACGTAAAAACCCGCATTGAATCACTCAAAGAGGAGAGGGCAAAACAGGCTGAACAGAAGCTTTCCGTGAAAAAGAAAATCCGGCTCAAGCAGAAAGTCGATATTAGTTCTCATACAGCAAAAGAAGAAGCTTTGCAGGCGGAACAGGCAGAGAAAGCTGTTCCGGCAGAAACACCGTTTCTTGAAAAGAAACCGGCGAAGTCTGCAGAAGCTCCTGTTTCTCCATTCGGCGATTCAAGACCTCCGAGATCGAATGACAGACCGGAACGTCCGCAGGGAGATAGACCGCAAGGCGACAGACCTCAGGGAGCTAGACCATACGGAGACCGTCCGCAAGGACAACGTCCGTACGGAGACCGTCCGCAGGGAGATAGACCCCAAGGCGACAGACCATACGGGAATCGTCCGCAGGGAGACAGACCTCAAGGCGACAGACCATACGGAAACAGACCATATACTCCAGGTCAAGGCGGCAACCGTCCGTACACACCTGGTCAGGGTCAGAATCGTCCTTATGGAGACCGTCCGC
>JAEWVM010000027.1 GCA_023396615.1 Spirochaetota bacterium
GCAGCATCCGGCAAAAAGCCGGTGCGAGGAATACGCGAGACAAAAGCCAGGAGTGGGATCTCAAAGGGATGAGGAGCGGCGACTGAGCTCCTCGTCCCTTTGAATATTATCGCATGATCCATGCGAACAAGGAATTTCAAAGGCGAAGCCTTTGATTGTATCCCGACACTCGGGGATTTTTTAAAAAAATTGGAACTTTTTCAGAGAAAATGTGATTTATTAGATAAGAAGAGGAAGATATGAAAAAAATAAAAATCGCCTTTGTGCTGATGGGAAGCGCTATTCTGATTCTTTCAGCATTTATAATATTTACGTTGGTAACGGAATTCAGCCCTAACACAAAAAGACCGCCTAATTTTGAACAAATAATTTCAAGAATGAAATCAGATCTCGACTTGACGGATGAACAGATTGAGAAATTCCGTGCACTTCATGAACCTTTCAATTTGAAACTTGAAGAAAATAAAAAGAAAATTGAAGATAAGCGTGACATTCTCTTTTCTCTTACCTCTGCTTCCGAATTTGATGAAAAAGGAATAAGCAAAGTTCTTGAAGAAATTGATTCGATAGAGCGTGATAATAAGATAAATTTTATGAAACTGCGGTTTGAAGGTGAAAAAATTCTAACCGAGGAGCAAAGACAGATTTTCAGGAAGAAGATGTGCCGTCTTCCAAGATTCAGAAACCGCGGACCGGAACATCATGACGGAAAATGAATTCGCAGAATTATTCCGTGAAACAAAGAAAATAGTTCTTTCTGCAATCGGCAGGCATTTCGCTCGGCATTATGCTTATTATATTGACGATGTTGTTCAGGAAACATATATACGTTTTGTGCGTAATGCCGATAAAAAAGTTTTTCCTGATGAACGAAGTAGAAATAATTATCTGTATACGATTGCCAAGAATGAATCTTTGAGAGCTTCCGAGAAGCTGAGGCGCGAAGAGATAAAAGCGCATAAAGCAATTAAAGCTGATCTTGTGAAAGAAAGCCGTGACGATGCACCGAATGATGAAGATTATGAATTTCTGCATGAATATATTTCGAAGCTTCCTTCCAAGTACAGGGATGTTGTATCTCTTTTAGCGGAAGGCAGAAGCGAAAAAGAAATTTCTGAAAAGCTTGATATAAAATGCGGTACGGTAAAATCAAGAAGTCATCGTGCAAGAGCAATGCTGAAAGAACTGATGGAGGAGGATAACTATGAATTCACGAGTTAAAAAAGATTCATTCACATGCGCTATTCAATTCAGAATGGAAAGCGCAAAGTGGGAAAAGAACATGATTCAGTCAATAGTTTCTAATCCTTTATTCCGTGAGGCGAATCAGCAGAACGCGTCGCTGCAGAATTATTATTTTAAGGCAGCCGCTTTTCTTCTGGCTGTTGCCGTTTCTGTGATGCTTCTCAGCAAAGTGCTGGGAGAAAAAGATGAAACCTATTCAGCGTATCTTATAAGTGAAGAAACTTCATCTATTAATTTCTCTTACGATTTTTCAGGCGGTGATTTCTGATGAACATGAAGAAGAAAGTTTTTATTGCGGTATTGCTGATTATTTCAGTTCTTTTTATTGTTTTTTATGTGAGAAAGAATGGTCAATTCGTTCCGGTTAAAACAGGCAAGGTTGTAGATGCTGTTTATGCTCTCGGAACTGTTAAGCCTCTTATTTATTATAATTTGCGGATGGGAAATAACAGTGCTATCTCACGCATCTATGTTGTTGAAGGCTCGTCGGTGAATAAGGGAGATCCTTTGCTTTCGACAAGCGATCTGATTACGATGCGTTCTCCGATAAGCGGAACTGTTACTTCGGTAAATTTTAAGGAAAATGAATTAGTTTCTACTAATTCCAATGTACTCTCTGTAATTGACATGAAAAAACTCTATGTGCAGATTTCTCTCGATCAGGAATCTGTTTTAAGAATAAAAAAGAATCAGACAGCTGAAGTTTCTTTTGAAATGCTGCGTGATAAAAAAGTGAACGGCAGAGTTACTGCGGTGTTTCCTTCTGACGGAGAATTCCTTGTTAATATATCGCTTGAATCTGTTCCTGATGAAATTCTTCCGGAGATGACATGCGATGTCGCTGTAAAAATTGCCGATAGAGAAAATGCACTAATGATTCCTTCATCAGCTGTGACTAATGAAGGAGTTGTCGTTTTGCGTGGCGGAAAGAAGAAGACGCTGAAACCCAAGACTCAAATGATTGACGCGGAATGGGTTGAGGTTACGGACGGAAGCATTCTCCCGGATGACAAAGTTTTAAACGGATCTAAGTCTGCGAAGAAGAGGAAATGAGGCGTTATGTGGTTTCTCGCGCTAAAACATATTTTCACGCGTAAGAGTCAGACTCTTTTGACTTTTGCAGCGATTGTAATGGGTTCAGGCGGATTCATAGTCTTTTCCGCAATGCAGCTCGGATTCAAAGAATACATGATTTCTAATCTTATAGAAAGAGACGGACATATCAGAATTTCTCCAAGAAACGAAACGATTTCTGAAGAAAATGTCAAAGGTTTGTTTTATGAAGGATCAAATGTAAAATGGCTTAACGCGCCTACGGGGCGCAGATCAAACACCAATCTTACTAGCGCTGTAAAATGGTTTGCTAAACTGGATTCAATGAGAGATGTCCGCAGCTATGCTCCAATTGCTTCAGAAACATTTATTGTCACAAAAGGAAATTTTTCAAAATCTGTATCGCTTACAGGTATTGATCCCGAGAAGCATAGAAACGCAACGAATCTATTTGATTATGTTGTGGAAGGCGACCTTAATGAAGTGACAAACGGTCTTTCTCTGGTATTTGCAGGTAAACGCTTTCTTGAAGATTACGGTCTTAAAAAAGATGATACTGTTATCGTCGCGTCTCCAGACGGTTCGCTTTTTCCGATGAGAATTATAGGAGTATTTGATACGGGAGATTTCCGTACAGACGGGCAGACTCTTTTTACTTCAATTTCGACAGTTCAGAAAATGATCGGCAAGCCCGGTTACATCAATAAAATTATAGTGAAGATTGATGATGTGTCTAAAGCTGCTGAAACTGCAACTAGATGGCAGAGCGGCTCTGTCGATGATGTGGAAAGCTGGGATCAGGCGAATGAAAATTTCTTATCAATGACAAAGACTCAGGATACCGTTCGCGACGTTACTACGATAACATTTATAGTAGTAGTTGCATTCGGTATTTATAATATTCTTAATATGGTTGTAAATCACAAGCAGAAGGAAATTGCCATACTGCGATCAATCGGTTATACGGAAAATGACACAGTATTTCTTTTCTTGATTCAAGGTGCTCTTATCGGTATCGCCGGTGTAGCTGCAGGTGAAGCGATTGCCTTTTTCTTTTGTAAGTATCTTGAAACAATGAAAATACCGATGGGAAGAGGTCACATGAGAATATCGTGGGACATTATGATTTATGTAAAGAGCTTTGTTTTAGTGTTCGGTTCGGCTCTAGTGGCAAGTTATTTTCCAGCGCGTTCGGCAGGAAAACTTTCACCGATTGAAATTATTAAGGGCACAAGCTGATGAAAATAATAGAATGTAAAGATATGGTGAAAAGCTTCGGACATCCGCCGGTGACGATACTCAAGAGCTTAAACTTTTCGGTTGATGAAGGCGAATTTCTTTCAGTGACGGGACGTTCAGGATCAGGGAAATCGACTCTACTTTATACTGTAAGCGGTCTTGATCCGCTGACTTCAGGAAGTGTTTTTGTTTTGGGTGAAGAGGTTCACCGCATGCCGAGCAGAGAAACTCATGAATTTAGGAATCAAAAGATAGGATTCGTTTTTCAGTTTCATTATCTTTTGCCGGAGCTTACCGCATTCGAAAATATCCTGATGCCTGCCCGTAAAATAAAAATGGAAAAGCAAAAGTCTTCCTATGCTGTTGAGCTGATGCATGAATTTGAAATTGAAAAATGCAGGGATAAGACACCCGCTCAGATGTCAGGCGGAGAACTCCAGCGTACTTCGATAGCCCGTTCTCTTATTATGGAACCGCAAATTCTTTTTGCTGATGAACCGACCGGAAATCTTGATTCAGAAAACGGCGAAAGGGTCATGCATATTTTTGAAAAGATTAATAAAAACCTTTCAACAACTATCATCATGGTAACACATGAACCGGATTTCGCAAAACGTGCCCGCCGGACAATACATCTTACGGATGGCGTCATAGAATCAGATGTATTGAATTCTGCATCAAAGCGCAAAAAATGATATTATTCTAACATTTTCATTCTCCTCTGCCCTGCTTCCGCTTATGAATGCGGCGGATGCAGGGAATCTTTTTTTAAAATATCTGATAAAAAATATAAGAATTTCCGTATTAATTACGGAGGATTATATGAGACTTAGAAGCAGTATTAATATTGAATTAGTGTCTTACTTTCTGCTCGTTCGGGCAAGTAAAGCCCATAAAACTTCTGTGTCGAAATTGATTTCTTTGGTCTTAAAAGATGCTGTTTTAAAATATGATATCAAGAAGGAGATTGTTCTCTTTCGTACAGTGAAGTATCAGCCTAAAGGTTTGGCTTATAAGATTGTTCATTTTTATCTGGAAAGTGAAGAGTATGAGAGCTGTATTGATTTCAGGAAATTTGGTAAGGTTTCAGTTTCAAGTGTATTGAACGCCTGGATTAAAAGATATTTAGGGAAGGCTTTTGAAGAGATAAACAATGAATGGTTTAATACATTTTGCTTAAAGTTGGATAACTATACTCTTCTGTATAAAATTTATATTGTCAAAGATGATGGAAATGACACGATAAGGATAATCATAAAAAGAACTTGGATTGATTTAAGAAAAATACAGCGATAACAACCAAATAATTTGAACATTAACCTCACATAAATTATTTACAAAATAACGTGCTGAATGTATTATTTCACTTTCAGGCGGTGTTATGCTTTATCCATTAGATTTATTCGGAACATGTATTTTTGCTGTTACAGGAGCTTTTTTAGGTGTTCAAAAAAAACTCGATATTTTCGGAGTTCTCGTTGTCGGGTTTGTCACTGCTGTCGGCGGTGGAACAATCAGAGATGTCCTTCTTGGTCATTCTCCGGTTTTCTGGCTTAAGGATTTCAATTATTTTATAGCTGTAATATGCGGAGTTCTTGCGGCCTTGATTTTGGGGAGAAGAGTATTGAGAATTAAGCTTTTTCTATCTCTATCGGATGCTGTCGGGTTGGGAGTCTTTACAATAATCGGAATAAAGAAGGCGCTTGATGCGGATCTTCTTCCTGTTTTTTGCATAATGATGGGGGTAACTACTTCTGTTGCGGGAGGTATGATTCGGGACATTCTTTGTACTGAAAGCCCCATGGTATTAAGCCGAGAGATATATGCAACGGCATGTATTGCCGGAGGTTTTGCTTATTTTATAATGAGATTCTTTTCTCTTGCTGATAATGCGGCAGTGATTTCTTCGATAATAGTGATAATAATAATTAGAATAATTTCGATAAAAATGAATCTATCGCTCCCAAAGAGAAAAAATGCCTAAAGTCAGAATTATTCATTTAGCATCATCTATGAAGTCTGTTGATATTATGGCTAAATGGGCGCATGAGAAATGGTTCGCTCCGCATAATATTTCATATAATGCTGTTTTGAAAGATTACCGCAAAAGATGTAATGTAAATTCTCTTCCATCTGCTTTTGTAGCAAAAGATGAAATCAGAACATGCGGCATGGTCTCTCTTAAACAATTCGATCTTCTTTCGCGTAAGGATTTATCTCCATGGCTTTCTTCCCTATATGTTCTTCCGGAATACAGAAATAAAGGAGTAGGGTCAGCGCTTGTTAGAGTTTGCGAAAAAGAGGCTGAAAGGCTTGGTTTTAATGAAATGTTTTTGTTTGTTGACTATCGCGATTCCGCTCATCTCGAGAAATATTATTCATCATTGGGCTGGATAAGTTATTCTGATGAAGTTGACAGCTTCGGTCATTCGGTAAAAGTTATGCGTAAAAAGCTCTAAAATATGCTTGAATCATTCTCTTTAGGCTTTAAAATGCGCTAATCAAGGGTGGAATAAATGGAAAAAGATGTTGCGGACAAGTCCGTTAATAAAGGACAGAAACCGTCGCGTAAAAAGCGTATACTTAAAATCCTGATTATAGCGCCGTTTTCAATTGCGGCTTTTATATTTGTTGTTTTGACTATAGCCGTGCTGTTTTTCTCTGATAAACGGGTTGAGCGTATCGCCGAAAAATATTATCCAGAATATATGAACGGGCGGCTTGAACTCGATGTCAAACATTTTAGTCTTGTATCCGGTTTTGATATAACGGATATTGTAATTTATAATCCGGAACCTTTCAAAGGTGAAATGATCCGGATTGACAGGCTAGTTCTTGATTATTCACTCTTTCAGATACTTACAGGAAATATCCGCTTTGAAGAAGTAGGCATATACTCACCTAGAATAAATCTCATCCAGCAAAAAGGTGTTTGGAATTTTGAAAAACTCGCGAAAGCTTCTGGAAAAAAAGAAGAGCCGGTTGAAGAAGAACAGGGTGAGCCTTCTGATGAAATTAATCTTCCGATTAGTTTTGAATTTTTTCTCAAGTTTATTCTCAAAGATTTATCCGTCGACGTTGATGCGGATGAATTCAAATCGTCAGTTCGTGATTTCAGTTTTACGACGGATATTTATATTCCCCCGGCAAAAAAAATTCCGCTTGGAATTTCTGCTGTTAAACTTGTAGAAACGCTTTCCGTAAATATTAATCCTGCAGAAAAACTGAATCTTAGTTTCTCGTCAAAAGAAGCAGATGTAAAACCTCCTCTGGTTTTATTTCTTGAACTTAATCTTGTTAACAAAGACGGAGAGAAAGCTTTTGAATCTCGTTTTAAAGCAGGAACTTATAATTCTCCAGTACGCTTTCAGCGTTCCCATCTCGGACCATTGGATTTTCTGATAAGCTATGATGTATTCCTTGATCCGATAAATGATTTTCTGCGACTCAATTCCTTCGATATTAAATTCAAAGACGATAAGTGGATATCTCTTGGCGGAACGGTTTCAAGCATGTCAAAGAATCAGAATATCGATATCCGCATGAAAGAAAGCAGAATTGATCTGTCAAAAATTTATCCATACTACGTAACCTTGACCAAAGACAGTTCAATGAAATTCGGCGGCAGACTTTCGTTATTTCCGCTTTCTATCGCCGGTAATGCTTCAAATATAAAATTAAACGGTAATTTCAGATTTAACGATTTTCTTTTCCGTCAAGCGTCACTGGAACTAAAAGCCAATTCTCTGGATATTGCCTATGATGTCCGTAAAAAGGGAAGTGAGGCGGATATTTCACTTGAAATAAATATCTTTCCGTTTTTTTTCCGTCTTGATAAAAGTTGGTCATCAAGAAATTCTTTTCAGCTTGCGGCGGACATCAGCACCTACTCGGATTTTTCCCATTTCATAATTAACAATTTTTCTGTGAAATATTCTTCTTCGCCTAAATCTGCAAATGCTCTTTATCTTTCAGCTAAAGGGAAAGCCTCAATTGCTTCTGGGACAGAAGCTGATATCGAAATTCAGCCGCTTGAACTTAATGTTCGTGAGCTTGGAGCTCTTCTTCCTATGTCGATTTCTGAATCACTGAATTCTGTTCCGCTGAAAAAAAGCGTGAAGGCGGATCTTAGCATATCCTTTTCACAAAAAGAAAAAATGTCAGCTGCACTCAAGTCTCTTTTTGTAATTCCTGATTATGAAATAAAAGATCTTGCGCTTGATGTATCGCTGACTCAGGACACTAGAAAGAATCGTATTGATATTCATAGATTTTCGCTCGGAAGCCGTGAGTTCGGGGTTCTTCTTAAAGCAGACGGAATGTTGGAGCAGAAAAATTCACCTTTATCTGATTCGGATATTAAGGTTTCACTGACTGCTGAAAGCGGAAAGAAAAAAGTTAAAAAGGACAGCCTGTCTCTCTGGGGTTCGCTTTATCTTAATGCGAGGATGAAGGGTGGGCTTGAAAATGGAAAAGCTTCCGGTGAAATAAATATAAAGAATTTCAATTTTGAGGATTCTTTAAGTCAGCTTTCGGTAAACTCTCTAAATCTCGATTTCCCTTTCGATTATGATCTCAAGTCCAAATATGACGGTACTTCAAGGATTGCTGTTGATAAGAGCAGGCTTCTTGATAACACAGGCTTTAAAGAAAAAGATAATTTCAAAATCGGCTCTCTAAAAATTAAACATCCTTCTCGTCCCGAACAGTTTGAACTGATTAAAAATTTATCCGCTTCTATGCGTTTTAAGGATAATGTGTTCAGCATTACTTCTTTGAAGGCATTTCTAATGAATGGAATTATTTCTTCTAACGAAATAATGTTCTATCTTGCTGACATGCAGACCAAGAACATGGAGTATCGTGTTTCGCTGAATGCAAACAATATAGATATCTCACAGCTGGATAGAATTTCTTCTTCCCGAAATACAAAAGCGGAAATTTCTCTCAATGCCGATATTTCCGGACGCGGTGTTGATTTCTCGGGAGATCTCCCTGATATAAACGGTTTCATGAATATTTATAAGATTCAGGATAAATTTGCAAACAGGCTCATGAAAGGTCTTTCTGAAGAGAAGGGTGAATCAAAGCTTGGAGTTACGCAGAAAGTTGTAGATCATCTTAATCTTCCGTCAGGTTTCTATTTTAATATCGACAGCGGCAATGTTTATGCCACCGTTACATTAAAAAGAAAAGCTCTCGGCTATTTTACTTTTCACATCGAGGATGATAAAATTCAGTATGACAGAATTCCGATAAAAGAATATCTCGGGAAAATCAGAAAGGATGAGGTTAATTAAATGAAATATTTATTTATAATGATATTGTTCGCATGTTCCTGCGTGATTATTCCTCCGAAGATTGAGCTTACCGGGGAAAAAACAATGATTGAGCGGCAGATAGCCGGAGATTATCGGGAACTTGAAGACGATGCATGGGTAGTTTCAAGTGCGCGTACGAACGTTCAGAAGGAAAAAAGCGGAACCGCTGTTTCTTTTTCCGATGAAGAGATTTTGTCTGCGCAGAATATCCGCAGCATGAATGAAGAAAGAATAAGAAGATACAAGGATGAATCGGCAATAGGCGAAGGCCGTGACGGAAATCTGAAGTATAGAACAATAAGTGTTTATGAGAAAGATTCACGGAAGAAGACTGAGCTTCTTTCTATTATTGAGACAGAGAATAATGCCAGAAAGAAAATAATTCTGTATTATGCAGCTAAAACAAAAAAGAGTGAAAATGAAGAGCGCATTAATTTTGCTGCTGAACAGAGAGAAAATGCCCGAAAAGGTGATGTTCTTGAAACTGCGGACGGGAAATGGGTAACAAAAAAATGAAAAATGTCTTTTATCTTCTGATTGCTTTCGTAATTGCGGGCCAGAGTCTTTTCTCTGCTGAAAAAAAAGAAGTAGCACTCAAATACAATCTGATGCTTAAAGATGCCTTTGATGAAAAAGGTTTTGGACGTATTATTCCTCTTGCATTTGAAAAATCAGTTGAGACAGACGGAAGTTTGTCTGCAGAAGGAAATTTTCTTGTTTATTCGTCTGATAAAGAAAACGGAAATTATGATATTTATCTCCGTTCGATGACCGGAATTTCTACCGTCAGACTCACCACGCATGCCTCAAAAGATTTTTCATGCAGTCTTTCTCCTGATTCGCGGTCTATTGTTTTTGTTTCTGATCGTGAAGATCCGGCTGGCGATATATTTTATGCTTCGTTGGATCTTAATTCAGTCATGAATTCCTCTTCAATAGGCATTCTTGATAAAAATATAATCAATCTGACTTCAATGGCAGATCAAAATAAAATTCTCCGTATGATTAAGGATTCAGATCCGGTTTGGGCTCCTGACTCAAAAACAATCGCGTTTTCCTCAGCCCGTGACGGCGAAGAAAATATTTATGTAATGAATCCCCGTGATGGCGTTATTAAGAAAATGACTGATAAAGGCGGAATATATCCTTCTTTTTCATCAGACGGGAAAAAATTAACGTTTATTTCTTACCGCGAAAATCGTATGGGAGATATATATATACTGGATTTAACTACCGGCAAGGAAACCCTTGTTTTAAAAGGAAATGATATCAAGCTGTATCCTGTATTTGCCTCAAATAATAAGGATATTATATATACCTCAATATCTTCCGATACAAACGGCGATAAGCAAATCAATTTGAAGGATAAATCAGACATATATTACAGAGATGTTCTATTAGATAAATCTTTTCGAATGACTTATTCAAAGGGATCTGCTTTTAAGACTAGATATTATCCCTCATATTCTCTTAAGTATTTCAGCAGCGAAGAAAAAGTTTTTAACGGAGTTATTGTTTACTCGGAACAGTATGGATCAAATATCAATATCAATATGCTTCCTGAATTTGGTGAAATACCAAGAAGGAAAAATGCCAAGGATCAGTATGATCTTGCCATGACGTATTCAGATGATACTGACGGTGAATTTTATTTTGATTATCTGATGAGAGTATATTTCTTCCATTATAACTCCACTAACGAAACGAATAAACCTTTTGTAATCAGATCTCTTTCTGCTGCAATGCGTTATGCCGTTGAAGAAAAACTGCCTCATTCGTCTGAGGCAGAAGTCATAATGAAAAAAATAGCACAAAAAAACAAGTATGCAGAACTTCTTCTTGTTTTACTTTCAGGAAAACCTGAGACAGCAGCTCAAAGAGTTTCAGAAGCCGGAGAAAGTTCTTCGATGCTTTTGGAAGATATTGCCGATTATTATTCTTCGCGGGATCCCCGTAAGGCTATGTATTATTATAAGAAAATAATCAGTGATGATCCTAAGTATCAGTCAATATCTGCTGTTTATTATAAGTATTCTCTCAGCCTGCGGAAAGCAGAACCGGTCATCACAGAAGTCCCTTCTGAACTTGAGTACGTATTTATAGAAGGTTCTTCCTCGCTCCAAGAGAAAGCATCTGAACTTTTAACGTCATTTTATACTGCAGAAAAATCAAATTCAGATTATGAGAAATCGGCAAAAAATCTGACGCAATTAATTGAATCTTACAAAAAGGCGATTGAGTCGAAAAAATATGAAGGGCGTAAATTGAATGGAGCAAAAATTCTTTTGTCGACTTTGTATTATGCGCGGGGCTCTATTTATTATAGTCAAAAAAAAGAAAAAGAATCAGCGGATGACCTGAAATTGGCTATGGAAGGAATCCGAAAGACTTTTTCATTATATTATAAGTGCAATATTCTTCTTTCCCGTATAAATTCCGCCAATCCCGAAAATGAAGAAAAATATATTCATGCCGCATTATCAAATTATCTGCCTCGTTGGAAAATTCAGGATGTTAACGATACGGCGGAGAAGCTTCTTTCTTATTATGAGAGGAAAGGTTTTGAATTTGAAAATCAGGGTAAATATAAATCTGCAGCGGAGATTTATTTTAAATCAATTTCATTGATTTCTTATTTGTATCAGCGCGGAAAATTTAATGATCTTTACGACAAATATGCTCCAAGAGCGCATGTGCTTTATGTTGATGCGAAAAGTGCGGATAAGAAATCTTCACAGTCAGCTCTAAGCGATCTTGAAAAAGATTATCTTAAGAATCTTAACATAGCAAGAATGGATTTTGATAAAGCATACATATATGCGCTTGCATACGTGTACAGCAAAAAAGCGCTAGGTGAATCAGCCGAGAGTGTTAAATCCAATCCGGAGAATTTTGCTGAAAATTTTAAAAAGGCTATAGAACAGACCGATTGGGCGCTTTTTATGGATGATACGTTTTCAGATGCTTATCTTTTGAAGGGATGGATTTTTCAATACATAGATCTTCTTCGAACGGATGAATCTGATGGAAATTTTAATGCGGTAAAAACAGCGGATAAATATTTCGACAAATATCTTTTTGAAAAAGCAAGAGCTCTATATCTGAAAGCTATCAGCATTAACAACGAAAAGATTAATCCTGATAAGGAAGGTAATCTTTATCTTAATCTCGGCAATGTGAATTTTCTGTTGATGAATTACTCGGAAGCTCTGTCTGCGTATAAATCTGCTCAGATTTATAAAAAAAATTACGGTTCTAAGATTGAAGAAGCGGTATTTCTGTTTCATTTAAGCTATTGCTACTGGCAGAAAGGGGATTTCGTCAAAGCAAAAGACGAAATGAACAAGGTATATTCGATTTATAGAAGTCTTATTACATCAAGAAACAGAAAGGACTACGCTTTTCAGTTATACCATATCTATAAGTATTTTGCCTTGTTTGAGCGGATGGATGGAAATTATTCAGAAGCAGAAAAATGGTACTTGCGAATGATTGATCATGCTCGCAAGTACGGAATAGAAAGTGATGAAGTTAGGCTGTATCAAGAAATAGCTTTCTGCCGGGAATCACTTGGAGATTATGACGGTGCGATTTCTTTCCTGAAAAAAACTGAAGATATTATTTCAGACGATGAAGATTCCGAGAAGAAATACTATCTGAAACTTAAGGCGTTTTATATATTTGGACCGTTTCCGGTTTGGAATCTCGGCGGAGATACAGCAGTTATTGGTTCTGCGAGAATATCCGGAGAATTAAATAAAAATCAAAAAAATCTTCTTAATTTATCTATGATTGAAAATATTAATTATAAATCAGGTGATTTGGAAAAGGCTGCTGCATATCTAAAAAAGAAGATAGAAGTAGCTGAGAAAGAAAATTCAGTTTTTTATAACAATGTTGTATTTTCTTCATATAACAATCTGGGTGAAATATATTTTAAACTCAAAAAATATACTGATTCCGAAAAGTATTTCAGCCTCGCATGGAGTGAAGGCGAGAAAAAAGAAAATTCTGAAGTGGTTTTTTCTGCCGTCAAAAATCTGACTGAACTATATTGTTTTCTCGCTGAAAAAAACATGAAGAAAGCTGAAGAAATAGATTCGCTTTTAGCAAAAATTTTAAAGTACAGGTCTCTTTATGAATCGAACCGCTTTGCTTCAGAATATGAAACTCTTGAAAAAAATGCCGAACGCGACAACCGAAAAATAAGTAAACAGGAAGTTGAAGCTCTTAAAACTAAAATTGCACAGGAGGCTAAGACTGTTTATTTGGAAATCGATATTTCATCTGCTCTATTGAACATGGCAAAACAGGAGATGCTTCTATCCCGCGGAGAAGCTGTTGAAAGAAGTATTTATCAGAAAGCGTCAACTCTTATGGAAA
>JAEWVM010000064.1 GCA_023396615.1 Spirochaetota bacterium
TTTCGCGTTCAAATTAGCACCATGCTGAATCAGAATTTTCGCGGCATTGACATCGCCGGTATCGCATGCCGTAAAAATCGGCGTGTAAAGTCGGCCGTCCTGTGCATTCACATAAAAGCCTTCATCGAGAAGATATTTGATTATTCTTATCTGACCATGTTTGACCGCGACATGGAGAGCCGTTTCACCTTTGTCGTTTACGGCACGGACAAGAAATCTGTTTGATTCGAAAATCTTTCTTGTGACATCATATTCTCCAGCTGCAACAGAAGTGAATATGTCGGCGTTTTGCACGAAAAGTGCTGAAATAAGAATCAATGCTTTCAATTGTTTTACCCCGTAAATGTAAATCCAGCAGAATATGAGTATTCAGGTTTTTCCACAATAATTTTAAAAAACAAAAAGATTTGTGCGATATGCAAAAATTGATGGATTTTTAATGTTTAAAATGATAACCGTGTATAACTGCTTCTGTAACAGATTCCGGAGGAAATATGAAATTTAAGCCGATGGCCATTATAGGTATATTCTCATTATTGATGTGCGGTTTTCTTTCCGCCGTAAATGATGACGGAATGAGTGTTTTCGGAGATTCAGAAAGTATATCATCTTCTGATATTTTCAAAGGCGAAGTCTTTGATTCCGTCACGAAGAAGCCGGTGAAAAAAGCAAAAATTGAATTTAAAAATATAAATCTTGGAGTAGGTTATTATACCGCCGAGACTGATTCTTCCGGAAAATTTGAAATCAAGGGATATATAAAAAACATAATTTACCGCGTGGCAGTGAGCGCGGATGGTTATGTTAACTTTTCTTCAACCGCATCAATGGACTCTGATAAAATGAAAATATTTCTTGCTCCGGAATGCCGCATTTTAGGCGCTGTGAGCGATTCGGCCGGTAAAAAAATCGAAGGCGTAGATGTTAGAATTTCTTCATCATACGGCTATGATGAGGCGGATGAATATGATGATTATAATGTTTCTTCTTCCGGTACACGAACCAAGCCGGTTGAAACGACATCTTCGGGAGCTTATTCTTTCGTCAAGCTTCCAGCCGGTTCATATAATGTGACTTTTTCAAAAGCCGGATATATTTCTGAAACCGTGCGGGTTAGAAATATCAAACACGGCGAATATTTTGATCTAAACATGGTTTTGTTCCGTCCGTCAACAATCACCGGAAAGATAAATATATCCGAGCTGAATGTTCCTGCTGTTAATGTTGAAATATATGCAGAGGGGAAAGCCGTTCATTCAGCAGTTACATTTGATGACGGAACATATCTTCTTTCGGACATGAAACCGGGTGTTTATACTGTAAGAACCAATCATTCGGGATTTTTCGAAAAGAAAATTGATAAGCTTAATTTGAAAGAAGGCGAAGAAATCAAGAATATTGATTTTACGGTAGTGCCCAAGAAAGCCGAGGTTGATGTTTCTTCATACCGATATGTTTTTTCACCCGGAACGACGGTCGCGTTCGAGATGCGTACGTTTAGAATTGAAACGGCAGATGTTTCCATATACAAGGTTCCGGTAAGTTTTTTTACCAAGGGCATTCATGATCCTCAATCGATTGACGTGAAAGCGAATGGTTTTGAAATCCATTCGTCATGGAAGGAGTCTATAAGAGAATTTTCTCCGTTTGAATGGCGCTATCAGACGCTTGAAATAACGAAGCCTCTTCCGACAGGCGGATACTGCATCGAAGTTAAAGGCGAAAACGGAGTAAAATCGAGAAAATTCTTTACAGTTACTTCAGTCGGCGTAGTCGCCAAGCGTTCTCCTTCATCGCTGTTTGTTTACGCGAGCAGTCTTGTTTCAAATTCTCCGGTCAAGGGAACGGAAGTCTATGTTTATAAACGCAAAATATCAAATGATGATTATTATGATATCAACCGTATTGAAAAGCTTCCTGCTGATTTTGTGACAAAAGCTGTTACCGATGAAAAAGGAATCTGTCAGATAAAGATGAAGTCAAGTGAAAGCATGATTATTCTGGCTGTAGCGCCTGACAGAAGTTTCGCTTTTTGTGAAAGCACTTCCGCATCGCAGTCGCAGAGCGAGATGAATAAGTTTTATATTTACACGGACCGTCCGGTTTACCGAGCAGATGACACTGTTTTTTACAAGGTTATCGCGAAAAAGCGTTCTGAAGTTATGACTCCAATCGCGGGTAAAACTTTTGCTTATAGAATTATCAACACTAATAACGACAAGATAATAGAAGAGGGCAATCTTTCTCTTGATGAGTGGGGAACATTCAATTCGAAAATTAAAATTCCGGAATCGGCAGGTCTCGGAAGATTCGAGCTGCGCGTAGGAGATTCGCTTGATAACCTTTTTGCACGCGGTTTTTTCTATGTCGAGCAGTACCGCAAGCCTGAGTACAAGGTTGAAGTTCTTCCTTCAAAGGAATTTTTTCTAAACGGCGAAAGCGCGGAATTTAAAGTCGACGCAAAATACTTTTTCGGCGCGCCTCTCAAAAACGCCGTGGTCAGATACAGATTCTATGAAACACGCGATGATTTTTCGATTAACGGCGACAGATATTCGCAGAGTACGGTTTATGACAAGCTCAGACTCGAAGGCGAAAAGAATCTTGATGATAACGGAATTGCCGTATTGCGCATTGATACAGGAAAGCTTCCTTTCGACAGAAAAATAACACTCGAAGCAACTGTTACGGATGCGTCTAATATAAGCATTACTTCCTCCGGAAATGTCCGTATAGGCAGAGGAGAATTTTATATCAAAATCAATCCTGAGAAATCATTTTATGATTCATCGGAAAATAAAAAGATATTGGTCGAAACTTTTTCACAGTCCGGAAAACCCGTGAGCGCTGATGTTGAAATAAATCTTTTCAGATATATATGGAAACCTTATCATCGTGTTTATGTGCATGAAGGTAAGGCGTTCTTTACGAAAAAGATTTCAACTGATTCAAAAGGAAAAGCGGAACTTGTTATACCTGCCGCGAAGGATTCTTCGGGCGAATTCGATATTATGGGAAGCGCGAAAGACCGTTTCGGAAATGAAATAAAAGCGTCAAAAGTAATTCTCATATATTCCGCTTCTTCGGATACGAAATCGAAATTCGGAAACCTTGAACTTGAAATAGACAAGAAGAAACTCGATAAGCCTGAAGAAATAACTATTCTTCTGAAAAGCCGTTTTACGGATGCCAATGTGTGTCTAACGGTCGAAGGCCGCGACGTCTATGCTTCGCGTCTTGTAAAAATGAATTCAAACGTGATTGCGGTAAAACTTCCCGTAAAAGACAGTTATGCGCCGAATTTTTTCGTGACGGCTACCATGCAGAGGGGCCGCGCGCTCTATACTGCCCGTGAACAGGTTACGCTTCCGGAAAAAGATACATCTATGAAAATTTCGATTTCAAGCGATAAGGAAAAATATTCTCCCGGTGAAAAAGCGAAAATAAAAATCAAGGCAGTCGATGTAAACGGAAAACCGGTTAAAGCGGATCTTTCTCTTGCCGCGGTAGATGAATCGATTTTCTCGATACGTTATGATCACACGCCCGAGATAAACGGATTTTTTTATTCGAAGATTTCAAACTGGGTTTCGACGACCTATTCGTATCCGATCAATCTTTATGCCGGTGCAGGCAAGGACGGAAAGACTAAAGTAAGAAGCCGCTTTGAGGATACAGCTTTCTGGAAGGCCGATATTAAAACCAATGCGTCCGGCGAGGCGTCGATCGAAATTAATCTTCCAGATAATCTGACCACCTGGCGTTTGACAGCGCGCGGTCATGATAAGAGCGGAATGGCCGGAGAAAGTAGACAGAAATTTCTAGTGTCGCAGGATCTTGTTTCTAGAATCGGAAAACCGCGTTTTTTAATTGAAGGTGATGAAATAGATCTCCTTGGAATTGTGACAAGCAATACTCCGCGCGGTCTTTCCAGTGTAGGTTTGAAATTTTCAGCTGACGGAAGTGAGCTTAAGACTAATGATTTGTCAAAAGTTTCTCTTCCTGGATTCGGAACCCATTCGCTTTCATATAAGTATAATGTGCCGCAGAAAGAATCTATTGATTTGCAATTTGATTCTTATGCCGACAAGGAAGCTTCGGATGCTGTTAAATATTCCGTTCCGGTTGAAAAACGCGGAAGCCGTTACCGCCTTTTCGGAATTGCGGAAACAGGTAAAAAAACCGAACTTAAATTTCTGAAAGATTCATCGGACTTTGAATTTGTGCCTGAGCGCGCCGTTGTGACTTTTAATCCGAGTCCGGTATTTCAGATGCTTAACGCATGCAATTATCTTGTCGAATATCCTTACGGTTGTATTGAGCAGACAATCAACAGATTCATTCCGCTTCTTGCCGTTCATACTTTGATAAATGAAAAAGGCGCCGGACATCTGATTGAAGATAAATACAAAAAAAATCTCAACGCCTTTGTGCTTGAAGGAATTTCGCGTGTTCAGTCAATGCAGAATGATGACGGAAGTTGGGGATGGTTTGCCGGCGACAGAGGAAACGAGTTTCTGACATGTTACGCGCTTTCATCTCTGAAGAAAGCTGAGCAAAAAGGTTTTAACATATCGAAGCAGACCGTTGACAGCGGTCTTGCGGCAGTATCAAGAATGATGAATGCAAAAAATAATAAAGGATATGTCAGCGGTTATGCCGAACTCGCGAATCTGCTTTATGTTTATTCTTTGTACGGAAAATGGAATCATGAGCTGTATGCGGAATTGTCGAAACGTAAACCGGTTTCATACGAATCAGCTTTTATTATAAATGCTCTATCTGTTACAAATGCCGAACGCGATAAAGCGTTTAAATCAAATAATCTCAATATTATTGTTGAGATTGAGAAAGCGAAGAAGGCGCTTCTTGATTCGGCAGGCAAAGACGAATACGGCATCGTATGGAAGAGCAGTTATAATCCGTGGTCATGGCAGGGAAATGATTCCGAGATGACTGCGCATGCGCTTTCAGCTCTTTGCCGTCTCAAAGGAAATGATGACTTGAAAGCTCAGATCGTGCTTTCTCTTTCCAAAAGAGCGAACGGCGGAATATGGGTGAGTACAAAAGGAACCGGAACGGTTATTCTTTCGCTTTGTGATTATTTTGACGGCGTGACAGATATCGGTGCGGAAGCTTCTGAAGTCAAAGTTTCGGTTAACGGAAAGAATCAGGTAAACATCAAGTATGATCCGGCTGATAAGAGTGCCGTTTCGGATAAGCTTACGAGATATGTGAAACTTTCGGGAGAAAAAGGGCCTGTTGTGTTTGAGAGTTCATCGGCCGGAGGAAAGGGTTCAACTGTCAGCGTGACCGTGGAAGGCACACTCAAATTCAATCCTAAAGGTTTTACTTCCATATTTAAGTCAAATGAGCGGTCTCTTTCCGCGCTGAATAACGGAATAGATATCAGCAGAACATTTTACAGGCTCAAACGCATATTTGATCTGAACGGTGCAGAATATCTCATTCCTGAAATGATAAAACCTGAGAATGGAATTAAGAGCGGAGATGAAATTATGGTCAAGGTGCGTTTTTCTTCAAAGGAAAATCTTGATTATGTTGCTCTCGAAGATTTTTTGCCGAGCGGTTTTGAAGTGAGCAGAGTTGACGCTTACGGCGGAATAAACCAGTACAGCAGAGCGGAAAGATGGGATAACCGTATGGTATTCTTCTTTTCGGAACTGAAAGCGAAACAGGTATATGAACTTGCCTATACCGTGCGTGCCGAGCTTTCGGGAAAATTTATGGTCAGACCGTCCATTGCAGGATGCATGTATGAGCCTTCTGTTCAGGGATGGAGTTCGCCAGCCGAGATTGAAGTGAAAAAGAAATAATTGCCCTGCCGGAGGTTCATCGCCTCCGGCTTTCTAAAAAATCATTGACCGATTAAGAGCCAAAAGAAGAATCTTTTCTGCGGAGGAATTATGCTTTATAACAAATCCATGAAGGAGCTTTCGGAGCTTCTGGAAAAAAAAGAGATAAAATCACTTGATATAGCAGACGAGCTCATCAGCCGGACTGAAAAAATCGAGCCTAAAATTCATTCATATATAACATTTGATCAGGAAAAATTTAAAGAGCAGGCAAAGAAATCCGATGAGCGCAGAGCTTCCGGAAAATCTCTTTCAAAATTCGACGGAATTCCAATCGCGTTAAAAGACAATATTGCCGTAAAAGACGTCAAGCTTTCATGCGGATCGAAAATTCTCGGTGATTTCAAGTCACCGTATAATGCGACTGTTACTGAAAAGCTTGCCGACAGCGGTTTTGTAATAAGCGGAAAAACAAATCTCGATGAATTCGCGATGGGTTCAACAACCGAATCTTCGTTTTACGGTGTAACCAAAAATCCTCACAATACAGACAAGGTTCCGGGCGGAAGTTCCGGCGGTTCGGCAGCTGCAGTCAGCGCATCTTTAGTTCCGGCATCGCTTGGATCTGATACAGGCGGATCGATCAGACTGCCTGCGTCGTTTTGCGGTGTTGTCGGAATTAAGCCGACTTACGGAAGGGTTTCGCGCTTCGGTCTTGTTGCCTACGCTTCATCGCTTGATCAGATCGGAACATTCGCGCGTTCGGTTGATGACGCGGCAGATCTTCTTTCGGTGATTTCAGGTTATGATAAAAAAGATTCAACATCCGCTGAAGGATCAATCGATTTTTCATCCGATAAACTTTCTGGAGATGTAAAGGGTCTTCGCATCGGGCTTCCTGATGAATATTTTAACGGAGTGGGCGCTGAAATTTCTGATGCGGTTATGAATGCCGTTAAGGAGCTTGAAAAGAAGGGCGCTGTAATAGAAAAGATTTCTCTGAAGATGACTGAATATGCCGTGCCGGTATATTATTTAATAGCTACGTCGGAAGCTTCATCGAATCTTTCAAGATTTGACGGAATACGCTACGGCAGAAGACCCGACGGGGTTGAGTCGCTTTCCGATCTTTATGAAAAAGCGCGCAGTGAAGGTTTCGGCGGTGAAGTGAAACGCAGAATAGTTCTCGGAACGTATTCTCTTTCGAGCGGATATTATGATGCATATTATCTCAAGGCTCTCAAGGGAAGAACCTTGATTATAAATGATTTCAAAGAAGCTTATAAAAAATGCGATGTAATAATGTCGCCTGTTGCCGCGAATACAGCTTTCGGAATCGGCGAAAAAATGAACGATCCGCTTGCCATGTATCTTTCTGATATTTTGACCATTTCGGCAAACCTTGCAGGTGTGCCGGGAATTTCCGTTCCTGTAGGACTCGATTCGCAGAAGATGCCGATTGGTCTTCAGATTATGGGCAATTATTTCAAGGAAAGAGACATTCTCAACGCGGCAAAAGCTGTTGAAGGAGTTTTCGGAAAGTATGAGCCGCAGATATAAAGCGTGCCTATCCGCAATAACTGCAGCATTTTTATTATCCTGTTCATCATATCAAAGCGTGTCATTTCCGGCACGCTTTGATTTTATCCATTCAGAAGGGAAGACTCAGATTAAAATGACTACTGAGCGTTTTATGTACGTTCCTTCGGATTCGTCGGATAAGAATACCGTTATGATTGAATCAATGAAAGAATTCGAGAAAGGTAATTTTGTTGAAGCAGAGCGGATTCTTTTGGAGCTGATTTATTTTTTTCCTGATGACGGAGAGCTTTATAATAATCTCGGGGTAGTATATGAATCGCGCGGAGATATTAACTCCGCGCTATCCTGTTATATGACTGCCTGCCGTATCAACGGCAAAAGCGCTTTCAGGCATAACCTGAAATATGCTTCTACTCGGCCTTAGATTTTTTTCTTTCGTGAATCTTCAGAACTTTCTTTCTCATTCTTATGCTTGTAGGCGTAATTTCAAGAAGTTCGTCATCCTGAATATATTCGAGTGCCTGCTCAAAATTGAACTGACGAGGCGGAATGAGTTTAACCGCATCATCGGAACCTGCCGCACGCATATTGGTGAGTTTTTTGGTTTTGCTCGGATTTACGTCGAGATCATTTTCGCGTGAGTGTTCTCCGATAATCATTCCTTCGTAAACTGAAACACCCGGATTGAGGAAAAGAGTTCCGCGATCCTGAAGATTGTCAAGAGCGTAAGCTACAGTGATTCCCGGTTCCATCGCAACAAGCACACCGCGTGTTCTCGAAGGAATAGGGCCTTTATGAGGTTCGTATCCGTGAAAGAGATGATTGAGTATTCCTGTACCGCGTGTTTCCGTCATAAATTCGTTTCTGAATCCGATTAATCCGCGTGCGGGAATGTTGAATTCGAGACGGGTATAACCGTCGGATCCCTGAACCATGTTGACGAGTTCACCTTTACGGATTCCCATTTTTTCGATTACGACTCCGGAAAACTCGTCAGCTACGTCGATGACCGCGTGTTCAATCGGCTCGTGTCTGACTCCGTCAATTTCTTTGTAAAGAACGGCAGGTTTCGATACCTGAAACTCGTAGCCTTCGCGGCGCATATTCTCAACAAGTATCGAAAACTGAAGTTCGCCGCGGCCTTTTACCGTAAACGAGTCTTTTGTATCGGCTTTTTCTATTACAAGAGAAGGATTCTTTTCTATTTCGCGTTCGAGACGTTCCCAGATGTGGCGGCTTGTGACATATTTCCCTTCTTTTCCAAAGAAAGGAGAATCGTTTACAATAAAGTTAACCGCGATTGTCGGTTCGTCGATTTCAATTCCGTCTTTTGCAATAGGATTATCAGGGTTTGAGAATGAATCGCCGAGATCGACTTGTTCTGCGCCTGCAATTGATACGATATCTCCGGCATGAGCTTCGGCGATTTCGCTTTTTTTCATTCCGCTGTATTCGAAAATCTTGCTGACTTTGAAGTTGGATATTTCGCCCTTGCGTTTTATGAGAGCTAGATTGTCGCCGGCTTTAACGACGCCGTCGGCGATTCTTCCGGTTGCGATTTTTCCGATATAGTTATCGTATTCGAGTGCGGAAACAAGAAACTGAAATTCTTCGGAATCAGATCCGCTAGGTTCAGGAACGTGTTTGATGATTGCTTCGTAGATCGGAGTCATGTCAGTTGATTCATCATAAAGCGTTGTATGAGCTATTCCGTTTTTTGCGGATGCGAAAACATAAGGGAAATCAAGCTGTTCATTAGTTGCATTAAGTTCTACGAAAAGGTCAAAGATCATGTCGATAACTTCTTCGGGGCGGCTGTTCGGACGGTCAATTTTGTTAACGATTACGATCGGTTTATGACCTGCCTCAAGCGATTTCTTGAGAACATATTTTGTCTGAGGCATAGGGCCTTCAAATGCGTCAACAACGAGAAGTACCGAGTTAACCATTTTTAGAATACGCTGAACCTCACCGCCGAAATCGGCGTGTCCCGGAGTATCTACAAGGTTGATTTTGAAATCCTTGTAGTGAATTGATGCGTTTTTAGAGAATATTGTTATTCCGCGTTCTTTTTCAAGATCATTGGAGTCCATTACCCTTTCATCGACTTTTTCATTCGAACGGAAAACGCCGGACTGTTTCAAAAGTGCGTCGACGAGGGTAGTTTTTCCATGGTCAACGTGGGCAACTATTGCTATATTTTTGATTTGTTTCATTAAAAGATACCACCTGTTCGGGCAGTATTTTTTAAGCATTGTTATCCGTAAAGAATATTTTATATGAATAAAAAAACTGAATTATTACATATTTGTGTTTTTAAATATAGCCGGTAAGTGTCCGGCTTTATGGACGGTTTTGTTGCTTTTTTAAATTCCGCAGACTTTTGCAATAAGCTTCATAAACAGTCTTTCGGGAAGCATGCGTTTTAGAAAGAGGGTGTACCTCGTGGTGAAATCAGTTGTATAACGGAGACGTTTAGATCCGTCAGTCGCAGCTTTAAAAATTGTTTTAGCGTCTTTTGCGGGCTGATATCCCTTTTCGTAAGCTGCCGTCAGAAATTTATACCACGCTTTAAATGACGTACGGTATTCTTCAGGTATATTCATGCCGTCAGGATTTTTCATGTTTTTGTAAAGACTCGTTTTAACCATGCCGGGTTCGACAAGTTTGATCTTGACACCGGTATTTTTCAGCTCATAAAACATACACTCGCTCATTCCTTCAAGCGCCCATTTGGATGCGTGATAAAAACTCTGATGAGGGAATGTGGTTCTGCCTGCAACTGATGAAACGTTAATTATTACACCTTTGCGCTGTTTGCGCAAAAACGGAAGGGCTGCTTTCATGACATTTGCTGTTCCGAAAAGATTTGTGTCTATAATGTCAGCCGCTTCCTGATCTGAAGAAATTTCAAACGGCATGTTTAAATATATTCCGGCATTATTGACTAAAACTTCAAAACTGCCGAAATCATTCAGCGCGTTCTGAATGAATTTCTCACATGAAGCTTTGTCTTTTACGTCGAGATGATAGCATTTGACGTTTGCAAGTTTTGTTAAAACTTCTTCCTTTTCGGGATTTCTCATACCAGCCGCGACATTCCATCCTTTCTTCTGAAAAAGCAGAACTGTTTCTTTGCCGATACCGCTTGATGTTCCCGTAATTAGTACTGTTTTCATTTTTCCTCCTAAATGACCATTGGTCATAAATGAAACAAATTTTTTTTAACTGTTTGATGCAATAAAACCTTTTATGTAGCACTCGCTGATATGGCGCATTAAATCGTAAAAGTTTCTGTCAAAAATCTCCATACCGGATTTCTTTGTGATTTTTTTTACCGTGTCCGACGGGTTGGAGACTTTGAATGCTCCTATAGCACATGTATATAGTGAGTTAATAATTATTATTCCGTTGCCTTTTTTTATTGTGTCTGATGAGTTTTCGATAAGCTCGGAAATTTCTTCCATTTCAGCCTTAACGTATTTTTTAAACTGAAGGGCTTTATCGAAATCAATGTTCTGTTCGAGTGTGTCGTCGAGAATGGAAATGAGCTTGATGAAATTGTTTTTTTCTAGTGAAGAAATCAGAATATCGCAGAGATTATCTGTTGTAAGTTTTTTCCTGTCAGCGCATGAAGTTGAAAATAATTCCGTGAGATATATCTTCCAGTTTTCGATTTCTTTCTCCGCGATCGAAAGAAATATTTCTTCTTTAGTCTTGAAATATATAAAAACAGTTCCCTTGGCTACACCGGCTTTTTTAGCGATTTTTTCTATCGTGATGCGCTCGTATTTTTCGGTCTCAAAGAGCTTTTCGGCAGCGGATATTATCAACGCCGTTTTCTCGTTTTTTTGTTCGTCAGTTACTGCTCTTTTGAATTTTTTTGCCATGAGACGCATTAAAATGACCGCCGGTCATTAGTCAAGCATCATTTAGATATTTTATTGAAGTTAACTCAGCTCGTGTATGGTATTTTTGATTTCATGCAGTGAATCGTTTCTTTCAAAAATGATTTTATAACCGTCGCGGAGAACTTTTTCTGTTTCCGTATCAAGGGGAAGTGTAATCCATTCGGTTGAGCATATATTTAATTCGATTTCGGTTTGTCCGGAAAAGAATCTCAGTGTGTTTACGATTCCCCAATTTTCTTTTTCTATCACATCTGTTTCTGCAAATTGTTTTATCCAATTATAATCGGAGAAATATTTCATCTCATCGGTTGTAATTACCATTATGTCGATATCAGACTTTTCGTGTTGTTTATTCCGCGCGTATGAACCGACAAGAAGAACGGCAAGAATGTCGGTGTTCTTTTCTGCTAAAAGATTAAGTTTGTAATTTATAGCTTCAATTTCTGTCATGCCTGTGCCTATTAATAAAACACAACTTCGCTGTCATTAACAAACAACCGCGAAATTGCGCTGTTTCCTTTTGCGTCAACTGAAACTTCAACTGTTGTTGATTTCATATTGGATTCTATGTAATGGCCTTTATTCTGCGGCACAAAATAATCTTCCACACCGTAGCGAATGGTGATGGAGTTGTCATACGCGTATTCAACTTTTCCGCGGATAACCGCCGGATAACGGCCGGATAGTGTTTTGATGTCGGAGCTGACTTCAGCCGCGTTGTAATACGGAGCGGATGCGTCCTTTTCGAGTGCGACGTAAATGGTCTGATCCATACTGAAAGATATGCCGGTCTTTACCTTCAGCTTTTCAGTATCTATGTTTGTGATTTCGTATCTGAGAATTACATAGTCGCCGCTGAAAAGACTCCTCGGATCTACGGGTATGCACTTGAGTAATATTTTTGTCCCTCCGGTGAGAAGTCTTTCCTGTTTGAAAATCATCGACCCGAGCACTGCAATCTGAGCCGCTACCAGTATGAAGAATAATGTTTTTTTATATTTTGTCATATCGTTTCACCTTTAATCATTTCAGCCGCTTTAATTTTGCGCGAGAGCGAACGCCGTCTGTTTTCAAGAATGATTCCGGCGGTTATGCCGATAAGACCCGTGCAAAGAAGAAATATCGAGCCGGACAGCATATCCCAGAACAGATCAAAATACCTCGTCAGTATGTGAAGCACGAATGTGCAAACCATTATGTTAAGAAGCGCCTTTGACTGAATGACGGAACTGTAAAACATATATATAGAAGAAAAAATGACAAGCAGTGAATTGAATAGCATGGAATAAACAATCCATGAAGTGTCCGGACCTGCTATAAAAAGCGCAGTTAGAGTAAAGACTGAAACCAGCCCGGCGAGATAGACGATGATGCGGTTGTTCTTGAGAGTTTTGATGAGCCAAACGAAAAGGCCTGCCGCGATTACGGAAAAAAGAATTATCAATATTACAACAATTCTGTTCGCGCTGAAAATTGAACGCTGTCCGATTATTTCAAACGAAGCGGCGTATACTGATATCCACATCATTGCCGCGCATAAAGCGTGAATGACGGCCGGAGAATATTTGACGCCGCGTTTTTTCGCGAGGTTTTCGACGAGAACATTGAGAAGAAGGCAGACGACGGCAAAGATGATGAATCCTGCAAGATATGCTACTTTATATTTTTCTGAGATGAAAGCGTAAATTACGAAACCGAATCCTTTGACTATAATTGCCGAAAACGCAAAAATGTACGCGAGTATCGTATTGAAAATATCTTTCCTTTCTGCTGTGTGAGAATAATATAGAAAAAAGAAAAAGAGGGCAGCGATCACGCAGTGAAAGCTTATCATTCGAACCTGCAAATCTCCCATCGGCAGAAAGAAAACAAGAGCCGGAAAAGCGCATGCAGCGGTTAAAAATTTAACTGGTTTTCCGCTTTTTCTTATCAGGTAAATCAATAAGGTTGATATTGCGATGAATGCAATATAGATTAATGAATATTTTATGCTTACCCTGAATGATGCAAATATTCCGGCTTCAATTTTGCCGAAAGGCCATGACATGGCAAGAAAAGGTAATATAAATATCAGCCATCCGAAGACGGACATGAGATAGCTCACAGGTCTGAAAAGCACTTTTCCCCTGAAATATGAACCGGCGCAAAGAAGCATAGCTCCGAGAGGAAGATTTAATAGTCCTGCTTGAAAAATCATTATTTCAAAATCAGATTTGTAAGAAAAATCCGGAATGACGGACTGATAATAATAAATTATCAGAAAGCAGAGCGACGCGATGATGCCGGGTACATCTTTCAAGCGGATATATAAGAAAGCTGTAAACGCGATGAATAGTAAATATAAGTAGGCAGGATTATCATATACTGCGAATTCCCAGCAGTTCCATATAAAAAAGAGAAGTGAGGCGATGTAGAGTCCGAAGCGTTCGCGCATGAGAGCCGCTATGAGAAAAACTCCCGCAGCCCATGCAAGAATTCCGTTTGTCGGATGAGCGCTGATGTGATAAATCTGCGCGACAAGCATAATCGCTGCGCCGTATGAAACCATACCGAGTACGAGAAGCGATCTTCCGATGAGGCGGCTTCGGTTTTCGCTGAAAAGATACCATGCTGAAGTACAGTAGCTTGCGATGACAAGAAAAAACACCTGGATGAGTTTAATGCTCGGCGGCATTTTCTTCCAGTTAGATGCATAAAATATAATTATTCCTGCGGCGAGGCAGAGAACGGCGAGACCCATTATTACAGAATTGAGATTGAGTGATTTTTTCGAAGATTTATTTTTCTCATGGGATTCTGCTTCGACGGCATAGAGTGATTCAATTTGATTCTGCTGTTCGTGTGAAATTATTCCCTGTTCGGTCCATTTGCGGACTTCGCTTATCAGTTCTCTGATGAAGAAAGAATTTTTTGCCATGCCGCCTCGTTTCTGCATTGAATTGACTGTAATGCAGTGTGTATGTATTGGAATCTAATATTTATATTTATTTTGCGTTTGTCCAGCAGATTTTCAATAAGAAATTAGTCTGTTGAGAAAGTTTGAAATATTGATTGCATTTTGAATAAAAAATTCTTTTTAATTATTCCATGATCATATTGTTAAATTGTTGGAAATATATGTATTCGGAAATTATTGGTTTGTTCAAAATATAATTGAAGGGAAACGGTATGCAGGATAAGGAATATGCGGCATTTGGTCCATGGATTTATGAAATTGACGAAGAGCATGAAATGCCGCCGATTTTTAGAGAACATTTTACCCAGGATAATAATCATACCATATTGTTTAAAATACCCGTAAATATGGAAAGACGGAGTCTCAAGCCCGGAATGCATATGTATGATTACGTTATCGGTGCATATTCCGATTACGTTTTCATCATGAAAAGAAACGGGAATGATGTAGTATCGGAAAAAGTTTATTATTCTGAAATTGCCGCAATTGAAAATTCAATAGATATATTAAGGGGGACTTTCGTCATTTGTTTGAATTCGGAATTATATTGTATCAACTATAATGCAGTTTCAAAGGACATCGTAGATAAGCTGGTTGAAATTGTCAGAATAAATACGGCAGAAACGGAAATTGATTTGTCTGATTGTAGTAAAAGCCTATCAGAATATAATCCAAGTATTGGTTTCAGTAATATATACGCATCGTTGTCAAAAAATGTTGAGAATATCCGATTTGTTGCATATCAGCCTAAAAAAAGAATAACGCATAAAATAAAAAAAATATTCGATAGAGTTACCGGTTTTATCTTGCTTCCCGAACTGACTGAATGGATGATGCTGGCTGCTTCAAAGGATCTTATTGTTGTATCGTGCGGAAAGAGTATAAATTTCAGGAATTTCCCGGTTCATAAAAGATCATATTTGCATGTGCCGTATAAGAGCATAACCGCAATAAGTGTTGAATATGATGAAAGCTATAAGGATGTTCTTCAGTATGAAGTTTTTGCCGGTAATAATAGTTTCATCATAAAGACTAGTACGCAAAATTCTTGTATCAATGAATTGAATAATTTTATTGCAGTAATCAGGACACTTAATTCTTAATTTCTTGCGGTGATTTTTTTTATGCGATTTGTTTGTCTATCCTGCCTGCCCTGAGTGAATATTTCTTTTTGAATTTAGTGTTACGCTTTGTATAAGTGCTGCAAATAAAATCTTGACTGCTGTCGAAATATGTCATGATATTATTGTTGTATAATGAAAAAGTGTTGCGGCTGATCTTAACATGTTCGGGAGGAGATTCCTGTGGATGAAAAAATAACAAGGCTTATTAACAGCATTTCTCGGGTTTTTGTCGAAGATGAACCGGTTTGTGGAAACTGCATTCTTGCGCTTATTTCAGGGCTTCATGTTCTTATAGAGGATTTTCCCGGAGTCGGAAAGACGACGCTTGCAAGAGCCATTGCCGAAGCAAGCGGTCTTGATTTCGGGCGGATTCAGTTTACGCCGGATATACTTCCGGGAGATGTTCTCGGCATGAGTATGTGGGTTTCCGGAAAAAATGATTTTGTATTCAGGGAAGGTCAATTACATCATCAGATAATAATCGCCGATGAACTTAACCGGGCATCTCCCCGGACTCAGTCGGCGTTTCTTGAAGCGATGCAGGAAGAACGTATAACGGTAGACGGAGTTACGCATCTTCTTCCGTCTCCTTTTTTTGTCATAGCAACACAGAATCCTGAAAATTTTTCAGGAACTTTTCCTCTTCCCGAAGCGCAGCTCGACAGATTCGGAATATCTCTTTCTATTAATTATCCGAACATTGAAAATGAAGTGCGTATTCTGAACACTTTTTGTGAATCAAATCTGATAAAAGCGGAAAAGATTACTTCGACGGATGAAATTATATCTATAAGGGAATCAGTCAGGAAGATTCCGGTTTCTCAGAAGATATTTTATTACATAGCTGAAATAGTTTCAAAAAGCAGATCGCGCAATGACGTCAAGCTTGGACTTAGTCCGCGGTCGTCGCTTCATCTCCTGTATGCGTCGCAAGGCAGGGCGTTTATGGAAGGAAGGGACTTCGTGATTCCTGAAGATGTTTTATATTCAGCTCCGATAGTATTGCCGCACAGATTAGTTCTTTCTCCTGATGCGCGTTTTTCCGGAATTACTCCGAAAAAAATTATTTCCGAAATTGTGTCTTCGGTAAAAATTCCGACCGGATTATAATTGTGATAAGAATTAATTTCAGAGCGGCAATATTGTATCTGATTTCTCTTTCTCTGCTGTATCTGGCGGCTATGAGTTTTGCCGGCGCGGTTGCAGTTATATATTATGCCTTATTGTTTTTTCTTCTGATTTCTCTGGGGCTTTTTATTTTCAATTCACTCTCATTGCGCTTTATAGAAATATTTTCAAATGAACATCCATTGAGAGGGGAAACTATTACCTATAAACTTGCCCTGTCCAATGAATATTTTTTGCCTATCGTAGAGTTTTGTATCAAATTCAGAGAAACGGCCGGAGCCGGAGAAAATTTCGAGAAGAAGATAAATTGCTTCATAGGCGGCAAAAAATATTTCGAGAAAGAATATTCTGTCATTAGCGAACATCGCGGAGTGTACGAACTGGGTATTGAACGCGCGGAGATCATGGATATGGCGGGAATACTTGCGTATTCGCCGAAGATTTTTTTTAGAACCTTTTATGTAAGGCCTAGAATTTTCCGCCCGGATAATACTGATTTTGCCGAAAGCCTTAAGGATTCAAGCGGCGGAAACTTTCACGGAGGTGCGGAAATAGATGATCAGTTTTCATCTATAGAAGAATATAGGGAAGGGATGGAAACTAAAAGAATATTCTGGAAGAAATATTTTTCTACGGGCAATATGTATGTCAAATTATTCCATGGGTCTTCGCGTAAAAGTATTGATGTATATGCGGATATGAGAAGATCGGATGCTCATGGATTCAGAACCAACGAGGATCTTATTCTTGAATCATTGCTTTCTGTTTCTGCTCATTTGCTGAAGAGCGGAACAAAATTTTCCGTTTATGCTGAAGGAGAAAAAGTTCTCGGAGAAAACTGCGGAATGAAACAGTTTGATAAATTTTATGAGTCGACTGTGTTTATTTCTTTTAACGGACAAATGTCGCCTTATGCGGGTATTCTTTCCGAAAGCAGAACGGGAATAGCAAAAGATGCGATAGTTATATCATCCAGCAGTGATTATTTATGCGCGGATGTTCCTTATCCTGAAAAAATATTGATTCTATATGTTTCTGCAAATCCTCAACCTGAAGATGAAAGGTACTTGTCCGTGCTTGAATCAAGAGGAATCCGTGTAAAACTTATAAGCTCTTTTGAAGACATTTCAAAGGTCTTTCAATGAAAAATGTTATCAAAAACCCGGAAGGAACACGGCGTCTTATTGTATTATTTGTTTTTTCGCTTCTTGCCTCTGTTATTTTTCCTTTTATTATAAGCCGTTATGTTAACGGCAAAATGGTCTATCCTGTATTATATTCCGCGTCGGTTGTTTTGAATCTGGTGCTATTTTTAAGTTTTTTCTGCGGGGCAATCAAGAGAAAAATTATTCTCGGTTTTTTATATGCCGTTTATCTGTTTTCCGGGGTAACGCTTATTCTTTTTATTCTCATGATTCCATTTGATGCGTATAAAGCATGGATAAACGTTGATATTAAGCCGGAAGGAACAATTTCAACAATTTTTGCAGCTGCATCTCTCATCCTGTCGGTAATTGTTTCGGGTTTTGTCTATAGACTGGGAATCATAAAAACATTTGTTCTTCATCTTTTTGCTAATTCTGCAGTGCTCTTTGTATTGATAAATTCATACGGGATTGCTTTTGCATCTTTATCTATTTTGTTTTTCGGAATTATTTTTATTCCTGAGAGAACAAATTATTTCGGGCAAAAATTTAAATTCTTTTTTATGATGTTTATCTCTGTAATTATTGCTTCATTCGTTTTATCTTCAAGCATTAAAAAAGAGCAGGGTTGGCTGACTTCATATCTGATTTCTGAAAATTTTAAGGGATTTGTTCTGGAAACTTTTCCAAATTCCAAAGAAGCCGGAGCGATAAGCGGTTATGGGCTATTTTACCGCGAAAATGTTTTTGCGAATAAGCCGAGATTTTCGGAATCAGAAATATTCAGGCTTTCGATAGAAAACGGAGAACCTTTCAAAGAATACTACATAAAGATACGGACGTATTCGTACTACGGCGGAACTTTATGGTCAGCTCAAAGCAGAAAAAAATCCGAAAAAGTTTCTTTTGAAAAGTATAACATTTCTTTCGGTTCGTCTGAAAGTTATTCAAACATCAAGCTCTTTGTATCCGGCGATTATCTTCCATATATTCCGTATATGCTTTCATCGGAAAAAATTGTAGTTAAATCGCAATCTGCAAATTCCATCTCTCCTGCAAGTGAAAACGGCGAATATCTTTCTTCGGGGCCGCTTCTGAAAAATGATACTGTTTCTATCACATTAAATCCGGATTTTAATAGAAATATAAATTACGGAGGTATGAATCTTTTTGTCGAATTGCTTGGCAGTAAATTGCCGTCAGATGAATTGATTCCGTATTTGCAAATTCCTGAAACCCCCCGTTTGAAAAAACTTGCTGACAGTTTGAAGTCGAAGGACAAAGGCGCCGTCGGGACAGTTGAAAACATTTTGAATTATTTATCTGATGAAATGACATTGTCCGCGAATCTGAATCCCCCTGAAATAGATGAGGATATCGTTGAACATTTTATAGATGAAAAGAAAGGCTATTCCGTGCATTTCGCTACTGCGATGGCTGTACTGCTGCGTTACTGCGGTATTCCGTCGAGATATGTTGAAGGATTCAGAATAAGTTCAGAAAGTAATAAGAAGTTTTATTTAGTGACTGCATTCAATTCGCATTCATGGACGGAAATATATGCAGACGGAATAGGGTGGATAAGAATAGATCCTTTGACATATTTTTTTCATCCTAAAGCTGGAAAGGCAGCTAAAATAGAAAGAGATCCTGAAACTGAGAAATATATTTCGGCGATGGAAGGAAGATTAAAAAAGAGAAAGCAAATTGAATACTTGAAGAAAAAAAATATTCTCATCGTTAGCCTGATTGCCGCAGCGGTAACTTTGTTGTATGTAATATTCAGATT
>JAEWVM010000184.1 GCA_023396615.1 Spirochaetota bacterium
CGCGTCGGTATGAATCCCTTTGGCAAAATTCTCGGCAATCATCTTTCCGAAAACTGAAAGCATCTCTTCAGGAACTCCGGCAGATAGAACTCTTCTTCCGAATCCTATAGCCGTCAAAGCGCGAAGATCGATACTTTTTGAATACTTCTTTGAAATAATTTCTTTCGAACGCATGCTCGCCCTGAAATCAATCTGGGAAAGAGATTCTCCGGCAGAAAATTTCGCAAGATGAAGAAAAGATTCCGTACGCAGTTTAGACAGTCTTCTCACAGGCGTCAGTTTATTCAGGTCATCCGATTTTGGAATTTTCTTGCCTGCAAAAACAGCAAATGATGAGCTTAGAACAGCAAGTTCAGGCAGAATTAAAACTGCTTTCTTTCTCCATGGAAAAATGAGATTATATGGATATTTGAGCGCAATATAACCGAATAGATTTGAATCTTTATCATAACCTCTGAGAGCAAACGAAACATCTACGTCAAATGAGAGTATTTTTCCGGGATGATATGAAAACTGCTTTGCTTCCGGTTTAATTCTCAAATAACAGCTGTCACTTCCCTCAATGTAATAATTGAAATATTTTGCAAGAAATGAAAAACGCCTAATTTTAACCTCAGCCGACAATGTTTCATTTATTCCGACAAAAGCAATTCTTGCATGAGAATATTTCAGATTTATGCCGCCGATTCCGCTAAGCTTCACAAAAAGAGAAAGCAGAATGCCTTGAATAAATCCGAAAACAATCATTACGGCGGCAACTTTCAGCCATAATTCCGGCGGAAGAAAAAAACACACCCCGGCAGATATTAATACAGCAAAAGAGAAATATTTCATCGAAATTATTATTCTGCTTCTGTAAAGAATAACAGAAAATACTAAAATCAGCGCTAAAAGAGCAAGGCTGATTAAAAGAGTCGAAAGAGTTATTATACCCTGGGCATACAGTTCATAGAACATTCAGCGCGGAACCTCAACAGACTCAAGAATTCTTTTAACGTTTTCACCTGAAGATTCTATCTCAAGACCAAATGAATCAACCGGTTTTATTCTGTGAGAAAGAACAGGAAGCGCGATCTTTTTTATGTCATCAAAGTCAACATAATCTCTTCCGTCAAACACTGCAACAGCTCCGCCGATAGACAGCAAATTGAACAGCGCACGCGAGCTTGCTCCATAACGAAGAAGCTCATCATCCCTTGTTTTTCTTACAATTGATGTCGTATACGAAATCAGTTCGTCTGAAAATGTCAGAGCCTTGAAATCCTTTTGCCACATTGCAATCAAATCATCTCTTTTTGCAAAGGGTTTAATCTTTGAAACATCGATCGGAATTTCATTCGAAAGATATTTCTTAGCCAGATTAATTTCATTTTCTTCGCTGAGATATCCGACACGAAGAACAAGAGAAAAACGGTCGATTTCGGCTTCAGGCAACGGATAAGTTCCCTCCATTTCTCGCGGATTCTCAGTTGCAAGAACCCAGAAACGCTCATCAAGCTGATAATCCTTTCCTTCAACAGATACTATTCTTTCTTCCATAGCCTCAAGAAGTGCACTCTGTGTTCTTGCGGGCGAACGGTTTATTTCATCAGCAATAAATATATCGCAAAATACCGGACCGGGAATAAACTTCAAACTGATTCCCTTGTCATCTCCGCTTTTTGAAACAGGAAGCATATAACCGGTAATATCAGACGGCATCAAATCGGGAGTAAACTGAACACGTTTTGTTTTCTTCCCGAGAAGAGCTCCCATTACTTTTACCGCAGATGTTTTGGCAACCCCCGGAGGACCCTCAAGAAGAACATGGCCCTTCGTCAGATAACCGGCAAGCAGCATCTCGCCTAGAAGAGCATCATCAGTTATATATTCATGAAATCTTTCAATTAAATCTCGGTAAACAGTTGCCTTACTTTTTTTCATTTAATCTCCTCTTTCATTCGCTTTAAATATTTTTCAGCCTGAACAAACTGCGCCGCAAATCGCGCCTTTGCGTCATTTTTAATAAACGGCTCAATTGCAGAATAGTCATATCTTTTTATTCTGTCTTCAAATTTAACTCTGCGTAATACTTCAATCGGAACTCCGCTGCGTACAAAAAATATAATTCCGCAGAAAATAAAGATTACGGCGATTATTATAGCATAAAAAGCCGATGACGAAAATATACTCATCGATGAATCGATGCCCGTTGTAAGATGCTCAAACGTATAAACCTGCCGGTTCTTTGAACCCAGAACGGCAAATATTCTCTCCATAAACACAATACCGGAAGAAATAATTTCAGGCGATCCTTGTTTTGCAATGGGTTTCGCATTTTGCATTTCGGCAAAATCTGACTTGTCCGATTCATCTTTGATCGCCGATGTATCAACACCGCTTTTTTCAAGGATATCAATCATATCAACATCGTTGAATGTAAGCTCTTTTTTTTCTCCGTTAAAACAAGGCAGAACAGAAAACAACCAATATATACATCCGCCGTTCCATTCCGCTCTTTGCATTTTTGAAAGAGCGACGTTTCCTTCCGGGCTTTTCAGCAAAGGAGTAAAAGGATATGTCTTCATGAAACGCTGAAGCGAAAAATATTTATCGATACGCAAAGCCGTTCTCTGAAAATTATATATTCTTCCTGCCGCGGTCGGGAAAAAGTATTCCGGTTCAGAAATAAAAATGTTTTTATAATCCGCTCTAGCCTTGTCGTCATAATTTATTTTAGCGGCTTTCAAAAATTTTTTTGTATTTGTAAAACTGTCTATATCGGGAGTAATAAGAAATACGACTCCCCCGCGGCCCACATACTTTAAAAGCTCTTCGGACTCAGTTTCATTCCACTCTTTTTGCGGATTCAATATTATAACTGAGGTTTTAATATTATCTTTTATTTTGCCGTTTGATTCGGTATCCGGATACCATGGAAGATAATGCTGATTGAGATTATATTTTTTCTTCAATGCCGCGAATATCGCGGAATATCCGAACCGTGAATCGCTGTAAAAAGATGTTTCCTCACTATACCATCTTAGTGCACTGACTTCACGCGGCATTTCCGCTTTTTCTTTAACCATGCCTTTTTCAGCAGCAATATAAAGAGCTATGCCCGCGGCAAAAATTATCACCGACGCAATCAGATAATGTCTTGTTGTTGAAAATAGATTTTTCATTTGACCGACTTTATCCGCCTGCTTCTATTTTTTTTAATTTCAGGGTAAGTATCAGAGGCATATTTTTCAGCTGATTCAAATGAAACAATATCAGCCGGTTCTTTTTTATGAATAACTCTTCCGTAAACATCAAGAATCATATCATCTGAAACTGCCTCATTTCCGAATATAAGTTCACGGAAAGTTTTGCCGCCGAGATGATATAGCTGTGAAACAGATTTGATCAACAGACGCATCGCCTCTGAATAATTGCCTTGTCTAAAAAGAATTAAATAATCGTATTCATTTATTTTTTTCTTTTTTCGGAAAAAGATTCTGCGATAAACATCAGCAATATCTCTGCGGAAATATTTGATTACAAAAAACAAAATCACGCCGATTAAAAGAATAAAGAAACCATAAAACACAAAATTCTTCGCAAGCGTAATATCCGGAATATTGTCAAAAATGTGAAACAATTTCGCAAGTTTATCGAATATCTTTTCAAAAAAATTCCCTAAAAAATCAGGAATCTTCACAGAATCAAAAGACTGAATCTTTGACAGTTCAGTCTCCCAAAGTCCCGCGAGCTCAGAATTATTCTGCTGAGGCATTCTTTATTTCCTCTAGGTATGGATAATTTCCGAAGTAAAGATTTTCAATTGTATAAATTGTCTGAAAGGAAAAAGAATATATAGCGAATAAAATCAAAACTAACATATTAATCGCAAAAATCAATCCCGTTGATAAATAACCGAAAACACTTTTATCTGGCATCAATGCTCCTATAATAATCAATATTATAGAAACAAGCCCAAGGCCCATCATAAAACCAAATGCTGAAACAAAATTAATCAGAACAATCCTCCAATAATTACCGCCGAATATACCGCCTCTTTTACTTCCGCATGCTTTAAAAGGAATAAGAAATGATAATTTAATACACCTTATAGGATACAATTTCCGAAAAACAGAAAGAATCATGACCTGAGAAATAAATGGCATTAAGAGATATTGCAAAACCATGGAAGCTAACTGGAATACTAATTGCAATAATGGCATTATAAAAGGTGTTAAGCCAGATAATAATGAAAAGAAAACTAAAATGCCTACTATCACCATTAGTGGAATTGAAATAACAATAGCTATAAACATCGCTAAAACGTAACTATTTACTCCGAACATAATTATATACTGTATAAAATTTCTAATCTTCAAGCCTGAAAAAGCTTCGCTTTTTTTAATGTACGAGTAAAAGACATAGTATAAAGCTAGATATACAATAGGCATCATAATTATAAAATACATATATGCAAAAATAAACTTTTTAGAACCCTTCAGGAATAAACTGAATAATTCACTATAAGCTCCCCCTACCGACTTAGAGGTATCAGATATAAATGCTACAATTTTTTCTCCCAAAAAGTAGTTAATTAAGTATTCCATTCCTGCTGCGGCAAGCACCGCCGAAATAGTCATAATTACTATAAGATTATAATTGCTCTTAATAATTCTAGGTACATGTTTAAAAGCTGACGTAAACATATCACTGACATTATTCACCCTTGCCGGTTTATCAAACCCGATATTATCGTTTTCTATTCTTAATTCCTGCATACAAGTAAACTCCATGATGAATAATAAAATATATACCGAAAAGCATGAGACCTGTAATCAAAGCTTCCGTAATAGCTTTTGTGTGAGCCATGCGTTTTCCCATCGCCGGCGAAATCTGGCTTTCAACAACTCCGCAGACAAAAAGCCACATAAAAAATATTAAAAGAGAATTAATTCCTTTCCAGAATTCTTCAGCAAAATATGACAACTTACTGCCTTTGGGAACGAAGAAAAAAGATAATCCGGTCTTCATTCCAATGGCGGAAGCAAAAATAATAATCGAAATTTCAAGAATTCCATGATTTAAAACAAACTGAACAAGATTAAGCGCCATCGAAAACTTATGCGTAGCGGCCATTATGCTTCCGAGATGCCATCCGTTAAAAACAGCTATGAAAATGCTGGGAATTCCGAGGACTATTCCGTAACAAAAGGCTTTCAAAGTCACCAGAATATTATTTACAATTATGCCGACACCGCCGGAAACCGGATCCTCAGACAATACATTCGTCCAAAGTTCTCCCCGTGAAAGATTTTCCTGAATATGCTGCGGCAGAAAAAACTCTCCGTAATGAGTAAAAAGAGAAGTCGAAGCAAATGCGGCCAATGCGGCTGACGTAAAAAGAACTGCAAACATAAGAATCCACGGAAACGCGGAACTCATTGTATCGTGATGAATGCGGAGTCTTCTTATAAAAAATGAAAAGAAAATGTGCCTTTTATTAACACAGAAAGAACCCGTTTTATCGTGATAAAGTACGGCATTTGAATCTCTGTATCCGGTTTTAAAAAACGAAATTACCGTTTTTACATACATCTTATATCTTTCAGAGATAGTTCCGTGAGCAAAATACCGAGATCTGATGAATGAGATATCTGATGCTGTTGAATCAATTTTCTTCCAGAAAGAAAAAAAAGAATTTAAATCACGCAGCTTCTTGCGTGAAGATTTCGGATCGACAAGAACTGGACGGCGCGAAAGAAATTTATTCAGCGGCTCACCCATTGGACTCCTCCTCTGTCAAGTGCCTCGGAAAAATCCTCAAGAATTTTCTTATTCCGCAAAACCGCGTCATCACCTTCAGTCATAAATCTGTTCTTCATTGGCGGAATATTATCCGTAAGAACCTTGATTATTTTTGAAACAGTATAGGTCTCGGAATGATTACCTGAAATGATCTGCGGTATCATGGAAAGATAGTACCTTTGCCAGAGGATCGCCTTTGCCTGATATCTGAAATCAAGAACAAAAGCTCCTTTAGTAGAATTCAGATCAGGCATGCGCAGTCTTTTCGATCGCATGTTCTTTACAACCGTCGAACACAAAATATCATAAAATGTCTGTCTTCGCGGTGTTGCGAGAATAAAAATAACCCCGAACATCGATTCTATATCCCGCAGAATCGCCCTCATAAATATCTGATAGAAAGACGGTCTTTCTCCATTTTCACTGATTATACTTAATCCGCATATAAGCTTGCCCGGAGAACGTCCTTTTAAAAAATATTCAGTCAATGTTACAGGAAATAAAAATATTGCATAAGCAACAAAAACCAATATTGAAATGATGATGGTCATGGCAATTTCACCAAGGTCATTTCCTGATGAAGATTCGGATGAAATTGAATCAGATGCGGATGCAAGTGAATCCCATATTCCGAGTTTTTGAAGAAATATTACAAGCCATATTAAGAGAAGCCAGAATATTCCAAGAAATATTCTGTCGAGAATATAAGCACACCCTCGAGAGAAAATCGAAGCGGAATCGAGTTCAATCGGATTTCCGAAATGGTCACTGAACACTAAAATTCCTCTTCAAAGTCGTTTACATTTATTTCAATTTCGTCATAGAATTTATAATCAAGACCGTCAAGCTGCATAACCGTTATACGGTAACGGCCTTCTTCAAGCGAATCAATTTCACCGTAATAAATTCCCGAAGCCGGAAAAACAACACCTTTATCTTTATGAACATCTACCCAAACTGTTTCTTTTTTCTGGATAACAATTCCAAGCTTACGGACTTCTTTTGATTTCGGAAATTTATAAATCCATTGGATCTTGTCATTGATGGAGAATTCTGCTTCAAAATCTAGTCTGCGGTAACCGTCCATATCGGCAAATTTGTACGCAAATTCGCCTTTCTCTTTTGAACAGAAAGAAATCAATAGACACATCAGGCACAGCAGTAGTTTAATCGATCTTATACTGATCTTTATCAAGCTCGATAATCCTCCCTGATCCTGTCTGTCTTGAATAATTAGATTTAGCGAATGATGCTTTTTTTGCATTTTTAGATATTTTCCGAACTGAATAAAACATACGGAAGACTGCATAGGCGATCTTCAAAAAAAACATAAGCAAAACTACGCCTATAAATATGAGAATAAAAGCTAATAGGCTCACATCATCCCCTGTCCAGAATATTTTTCATTTCAATGACCGCATTTTCAAGACCAGTGAAAACAGATCTTGAAATTATCGAATGCCCGATATTAAGTTCGTGAAGTTTTTCCATTTTAAGAACGGGAATAACGTTGGTATAATTCAGACCGTGACCTGCATTCACAATAAGACCCGCAGATGATGCCGCGGATGACGCATCATATAATCGTTTCAGCTCATGATCAATATCACCTGAATCAGTTTTTAATGAATAGCTTCCGGTATGAAACTCAACATATTCCGCGCCTGTTTTATTTGAAAAATCAATAGTTTTCATATCCGGTTCGATAAAAAGCGATGATGCGATTCCTGATTGTTTAAAATCCTCAACAAGCGACTTTATTTTTTCAAAATTAGAAACAACATCAAGACCGCCTTCAGTAGTAACTTCCATCCGTTTCTCAGGTACAATCGTTACCATATAAGGCTTTGCCTTTTTGGCTACGGAAATAACATCATCAGAAAGCGCCATTTCAAGATTGAGCTTGATCGAAATACGCTCTTTAATCAGAAAAAGATCAGCATCCTGAATATGTCTTCTGTCTTCCCGAAGGTGAATCGTTATTCCATTTACTCCGCAGCGTTCACAAATAAGAGCCGCATCGATTACAGAAGGCTCCGAACCGCCTCTTGCCTGCCGAAGAGTTGCAACATGATCAATATTTACGCCTAAAAGAATTCCCATACTGCCTCATTTCCTGCGGATCTTAACGCTGATTGTTTCCGGAACAATCGACACAAAATTAATATCTTTTCTCTTATCAAAAATAACCTTAACAGGAAAATCCTTAATCGCGACTCCTTCAGAATTCATATCCTGATCATACCGCACATCATACGAAGACATATCAATATACGCTTCAGCTTCGGAAGCTTCAACGCGTCTGTCTTCATCAGTCTTGAGAAACAGATCAATATTTTTTGACAATATTTTATAATCATAATTATGACCGGCTCCGCGGACAGAAATAGGAACATTAATTTTCATAACATCCTTTTCAGGAGAGAGCATAAAATTTACGGAAACAAATTCAGGCTGCAATCCGATTTTTTCCCGATTAGGAACCAATATACGCACAGATTTTTTAAAATTAGTTTTTTCTCCGGAAATAACTACAGGTTCTGTTTCTACGTTTTCAATTGAGTTTATTTCCGACTCGGCTCCGCTTATAGTACAATATTCCGGATTAATTTTTGTATTCACAATAACAAAAGATTCTTCAACATTTCCTTCGATTTTAAGACGTATTGGAACACGCTTAACTGCTTTTCTATCAACAAGAACAAACATCTTTCTATCAGAAAGCTCATACTTCAGTGAATCATACTGTTCAGAAAAATTTATGTTCAAATCATACTTTGCAAGCTTTCCTACTACAGGATTACGGAGATCAACTTCTACGGAAATGGATTTCTTGCTTACATTTTTAATATCTTCCTTGTTGCCGCGAAGAGTAACGACGACTGCCTTCTTTTGAAATTCAGTCACAACCATGTCGGCCGATAGATTAATCGGAACAACGTTAATATTATAAGAAACACTTCCGACTTTCTTGCTTCCGATATAAAACCAGAGAAGAATAGCAAACGCAAGCGCCACAATTTTCGGAATAAAGCTCTTCTTTGAAAAAAATGTTTTTAAAAACTCAATGCTTTTCATTTAACAGAATACTTCCCTTCATAAGCAGTCTTGGGATTCATAAAATATATAATCATGTTTTTCAGATCCTGCGGTCTGATTTTTGAATAAAGCTTGCCGTTTACCATTATGGAGATGCCGCCGGTTTCCTCACTTGTCAGAATAACAAGTGCATCACTTTCTTCAGCAATACCAAGTGCAGCCCTGTGGCGAGCACCATGATGCTTTTTTATCTGCTTTGAATCAGATAACGGAAGATAACACGCCGCTGCTGCGATTTTTCCCTGCTGAATAATAATCGCTCCGTCATGCAAATCTGTATTATGATGAAAAATCGTACGAATAAGCTCTTCACTTATTCCGGCATTAACCGCAACACCAGATTCAATATAATTTCTCAAACCGCTGTTTCTTTCGATTACAATCAACGAACCTGTTTTCTCTTCTGACATGCTTATTACGGCACTGACTAGTTCATCCAGCTGAAGGGCATCTTCGCTGAATGATGCCGAAAGCCAGCTTCTCTGCGCAAACTGACTGATGAGACGCCTCAACTCAGGCTGGAAAAGAACGATTACAGCCAAAACTAAATATGAAGTCAAATTTGTTATTATCCAGTTAATAGTATCTAACTGAAGTTTGTTTGATATAACTGAAAATATGAAAATGGCAATCAGCCCTTTGAGAAGCTGAACAGCTTTAGTATGTGACAAAAACCGGTAAACATAATAGAAGAGCACTGCAACGAGGAGGATATCCACCGCAACGCGCATATAATCCCATACTTCTGATATTCTCATCATTGCTATGTAAAAAAACTGAGGCATTCAACACACCTTCCCAAGCATTTCAACAGCAGATAAAGCAAGTCTATGAGCTTTCACATCATGCACGCGGATTATATCGGCGCCACCGAGAACCGCGGCAGAATTAAGAGCTATCGTCGCCGGAAGCCGGTCCTCCGGACTTTTATAAAGTCCGCCGATCAAAGACTTCCGCGAAAGCGCGATAAGAAGATCATATCCGAGCTTTTTAAAGCTTCCGACATTGTAAATAATTCTATAATTATCTTCAAGCGTTTTACCGAATCCAATACCCGGATCGAGAATAATATTTTCTTTTTTAACACCGGCTTCGATAGCCGATTCAGCCTTTTTTAAAAGAAAAGCGCAAATATCTTCTATAAGGTTTCCATAAACGGGATTATCCTGCATCGTTTTCGGTTTTCCCTTCATGTGCATAATAACGAGTGACGCATTATGCTTTGCCGCAACAAACGGCATATCATGGGAATGTTCATTTCCGCTGACATCATTTATCATTCTAGCGCCTGCAGCAAGGGCTTCATCTGCAATCCTGGATTTCATTGTATCTATTGAGACAAAAGCCCCGAGTTCTGATACAATTTTTTCGACAACCGGCAGAACTCTGGAAAGTTCATCATCTTCTGAAACTTCATCCGAACCCGGACGTGTAGACTCCCCGCCAACGTCGATCATATCGGCACCGTCTCTTATCATCTCCTCAGCTCGGAAAAGTGCCGAATCAAGACTATTATATTTTCCGCCGTCATAAAACGAATCAGGGGTTACATTGAGGATCCCCATTATTCTGACTTTGGACGTCATTAAAATACCGCCGAAAGAGAAACCGAATTATTATATCCGAGATCAACCGGATCAACTGAAAAAGCGTATGAAAACTCGTATTTCCCTGAAATGGAAATCACTGCACCGGCAGTCAGACATTTATCAGCAAGCCCCGTCATAACAGAAACAGAATCCATATAGTAAGAAAATCCCATATTGAAAGCAAAAGAATCCGACTCCAGTCTTCTGACTGTCGAAGCCGAAAGAATAACCGTTCTGCTTGCATTAGAGAATGACAAACCGCCGCGGATCAAAGGCGAACCGAAATCATATTTGTCTCCGTCGATTGAACCGCCGTACATAAATAATCCCAGATCCTGAGCAACTACTCCAATCTTGAGTATCGGCAAAATATAAAACTGTGCACCGACATCACCAGCAGCTCCATAATATGCATCGCCGTCAATATTCTCAGATAAACCCTTGAAAGTAAATCCGAAATTAGCGAGTTTAGATTCGAATGCATACGAAATAGATGCGATGGTTGCAGTATATGAAGACTTACCGGTAAGGGTTCCTGATTCGTCACGGGTTTCAATATCGGGCGAATTAATAGCATAAGCACCGATTGCCATAACACCATTAAAGAACTTGAAAGCAGAGCCGGCAAAAAGCGAACGGCGGTCGATATCTATGCTTGAAGCAGTAAAGCCCAACTGCAAAAATCCCTTTCTCGAATTATCATCCATTTTTCGGATATCGTCTTCAGAAATATCCTCAATCTCTCCCTTATCGGCCTTTTTTCGAATCTCATCAGCGGTCAGATTTTTTTTGTTATAAATGGATATAAGACCAGCCGGATTCCAGTAAACCGAATAAACATCATCCGAATATGATTCGCATGATCTGCCTGATGCAATATATTCAGAACCGATAAAACAGTTACGCGTGAATGCGCCCCTGACGCCGAGTCCGGCGCTATAAACGTCTGAACAAAGGAGAACTGCGGTAATGATGATAAATTTTTTCATTTTTTCTTAACCAGAATGCGTATAATCTTCTTATAATTTTCGCCGGTAAGATCATTTATCACATCAATTTTTATAATATAAAATCCTGCTGCAATTTTACCGCCTTTGTTATTATAGCCCTTCCACTTGATAGGAAAAGAATTATATTTTCTGAAATAAACCAGATCACTGGCAATATCGTATATCCGGAAATTAATTTCAAGATTTCCGCTCAATTCACCGCTTTTATCATCAATTGTAAGTGTTTGAACAGACGGATCAAAAGGTACGGGATATGCAATTATATCCGCGGAGTCAATACCTGAAAAAGCAAAAACCAAAAATAAAATAATGTTTATTTTTTTCATGACTAATGAAAATCACATAGAAATCAAAGGTCAATCCATTTTCGCAAAAAAAGAATTATCTCGATATTGGAACAATATCTTCCGACCGGTCAATTTTCCATTTTCCGTCTTCATATTTGAAAGGAATTTCGAGCTCAAGTCCTATTAAATTCATTGAAGGATTTTTAATTATTCTGAGAACGATAACAGCATCAGAACCCGAAATTTTTTTATCTTTGACCTCATACTCCGAACCCTTGACAAAAATCTTTCTTTCGAAAGAAAGAAGAATATCTGAGACGGCATCGCTTTTTCTGCTTAACTCCACTGTCCGCTTTGTATAAAAAGCTTCAGCTTCAGAAGATGTTTTAGCTTCACCGAGCTTGTAAATATCCTTGAGGATTTCGTCCTTAGGTGCTTTCGAACATGCAGAAAATAAAACCAGACATAAAATAACAAAAGAAAATATCTTCATATAAGCCGTCTCATTATATAATTTAATTCCGCTAACTGATGTCATAATATCCGAGGATAGAAAAATAGAGGCACATATCCGCACCTCTATCAAATAAGCTCTTATCAAGAAAACAAATTGATTTACTTCTTATCGAACATCGAAGTTCCGTCTTCCATCCATTCAAGAATATAATAATCGCCGCCGCGTTCAATCATTTCGAATGTTGTAGGCTCAACTCCTGTGCCTGTTCCAGTAATAGTAGCAGTACAGGTGACACTATTCCCAATGATTAAAAGAGTTCCAAAGCTGTAATTAGTTGCTCCGTTATCAGTCAAACTATAAAACATTGCCGAAGTATAAGTATTGAAGTTCGCTGCGTCTTCATCAAAGCAGTCACGAAACGCAGCATAGTCATTGCTGTTGATAGCTTCTTCCAAAGCGTCAATCCGTGCCTGAATATCCACTGAGCTCTCATCACTGAAACATGAGAATACATTTACAGCCAGAAACAAAATTAAAACATACTTCAAATTTTTCATTTTCCCTCACTCTTTTTTCTTCTTTTATCAATAATTTTCTGACGCATTTCAGCCTCATCTTCAACAGGCTTTATATACTTTTTATAATGCTTTTCATATATCACTGCTATTGCAGAAACATCTTCTTTCAGGGAAGAATTATCTTCTGCCCAGACAAAAACCCCGTCCGCAACATTTTTAACAAGAGCAATCTTATCAGCCTGATATGAAGCTTTTAGTTTCGCAGAATAAGCCTGACGCTTAGCTTCATGTGATTTGGCAAAGTATTCATCACGCAGTTTCATGTTTCCGTTTTTAGCGGCAGCTTTCGCGTATTTTAAAAATTCATCTTTTTCAAGCGTTTTTTTCTCCATCTCTTCTTCAAGGAAGACAATGTCAGCATCCAGTTTTTTTGCGCGGATCAATGCGCCGCTGACTACTTCCTTTTCTCTGCCCGGAGCAATTTTATTTTCTTCAACCCAGAGTTTCCAATCGCGTTTTTTCTGAATTTTGACTTCAGTCGGATCATAACCCAGAGGAACAGAGGATTCCTGATTCGCGGCAACAATTACAGATTTTTCAATTCCGGTCAGCACGACCGAACCTTCGTCTACATTAAGAAGAGTGGCTCCGGTATCCGCCACAGAAACATCAAATTCTGTTCCGCGGACAGCAGCAACAGCAGATGCAGAATTGACTTCATATTTTCCGCCGTTTTTTTTCAGCTTGTTCATCTTACAATTTACATTTCCGGCAAAAACTGACAGCGAACCGTATTTTCCGGCGGAATCAGCGCTTTCTGAAAGCATAACCTTTGTTTTTTCTCTGACGGTTATTTTGTTGCCGTCTGTAGAAATAACAGCCATGCTTTTTGCTCCGGTTTCAATTGAATCACCCGGATTCACAACCTGTCCGCGCCGGGCTTTGGCAGAACTCAGTCCTCTCGGCTTGATAAAAACATCACCCACAAGAAAATCAACTTTCATTTCCGCAGAAAGTAAACACGGAACAAGCATAACAGCAAATATTATAAATTTCATTTCATTATTCTTCCCATACTAAAAGTTTATGCGCCCATAACCGGCATATTGCAAGACAAAAAAAAAATTGCAATCATTTATTCCTTGCTAAAAATTCTCCCCAAAAGCCTTTTTAGCCATGAACGAAAACACTCTTTACATCGTAGCAGGACCGATAGGAAATCTCGAAGATATCACTTTCAGAGCCGTAAGAACTCTCAAAGAAGCTTCTTTTATAATGTGCGAAGACACGCGGCAAAGCAAAAAACTGCTCGATCATTATGAAATAACAGGAAAGAAACTATACTCGTTTCACTCTCACAGCAAGGACATTTCGCTTTCATTTTTCATAGACAGAATAAAAGCCGAAGGCTCTGCCGCCTACTTAACCGACTGCGGAACTCCCGGCATCTCAGATCCGGGTTCCAAACTCGCAAGCGAAGCCCGCAAAAACGGAATAAGAGTAATCCCGCTTCCCGGCGCATCGGCTTTAACAACACTCGCAAGCGTTGCAGGTTTTGCCGGAAAAGAAATTTACTTCGGAGGCTTTTTAAGCAAAAAACCCGGACGCAGAATAAATGAATTAAATTCAATCAAAAGAATCAGCGCGACAATCGTCATATACGAATCTCCGCACAGGATTATAAAAACACTCACTGCCCTCTCTGAAGTTTTTCCGGATAACCAGATTCTGATCGGCAGGGAGATCAGCAAAATCCATGAAGAATTCATAACCGGAACGGCTAAAAGCATTTTGGAATCAAAAATAACCGAAAAAGGCGAATTTGCGATCGCAATAGACAACAATGATCCGAAAAACATAGAAGAAGATGATGAATCATAATTTTTGCGACATAATCACTTTTTTTTTGACTGAAACGCTAAAAAAGAGTAATATCATTAAAGAATTGACAAATATTTCCGATAATGTAAACAGTTAAGGGAAGGATAAAAATGGTTATTGATAAAATCGGCAATGTAAACAGCATAATTGAGCCGCGAAAACCAAAGCAGAACTATCAGGTCAACAATGTAAGACCTGCTTCTGATTCTGTTCAGATATCCGAAGAAGGCTTAAAGGCGGCTGAAGAAGCGCGTTTGGCTCAGATTGTTAAAGAATCTCCTGATATCAGAGCCGACAAAGTAAAAGAACTTAAAGATAAGATTGCATCAGGCGAATTCGACAGGGCAATTGACGAAAAATTACTCGGAAATATCGCTGAACGCATGATTGACGGATTCTTCAGAAATTGATTTTTGCTTAGATGAACTTTTCAAAGAAAGCGGTTTATGCCGCTTTTTTTGTTGGAACAGACTGAAACCTGTTTCAATAATATCTTCTAGACTCTCAGGCGGTACGGTTTGAGCGATTTGATTTTTCCTGACTTTCACCTCCCCACAAAACTTTACATCAGACCCGATGTCTTAAGGAATTCCGGGGCTATACTTTCAGGCATGGGTTCACGTGCCGTCATCATCATAACTTCGGCCGATTTCGACAGACTCGAGAAGGTACTTGAAATATTCATCAAGTCATTGAATTACGCCGGTATAGGCACTATCGTATTTGACGAAATTCCTACTGTAGCCAACACTGAATACATCGACTCAGCCGTGTTTTTTACAAAAAAAACCAACTGCGACCTTGTAATCGGTTTCGGAGGAACAGAATCCATCAATGCGGCCAAAGCTGTTGCGCTTCTTACAAATAACTATCTTTTCTGTGAAGATCTTTATGAAAATCCGGAAGTTAAACCGCCTTTAAATTTTGTTACTATACCGTCAAATCCGCTTTACGGTCAGGAAATTCTTCCGATGTTTATCGCCACCGATATTCATACCGGTGAAAAGAAAGTCTACCAGCATAATTATCTATATCCTCACGCGAGCATTATTGATCCGGGAATAGCCATCTATACTTCTGATGAAACAACCGTTCAAACCGGAATGGCTTCCCTCGCCCTGTCTACAGAATCAATAATATCAAAAGTAACAAGTGAATTCACCAATACTTATGCTCTAAAAAGCATAGATCTTTTATTCAAACATCTCGAAAATGCCTACAGAGATAATCATAATCCATCACTTCGTTATCCGATTTCGGTTGCTTCTGTTCTTTCAGGTACAGCTTTTTCTCTTTCTGCTCTTTCGGTTACAATGTCGGTATCATGCGCGATAGCTTCAAAAACCGCAAGTCCAATCGAAAAATGGATGGGACTCATTCTCCCTCATGTCATGGAATTTAACCTGACATCATCACCTGGAAAGTATGTTCAGATGGCAAAAGTAATGGATGAAGATGTAAAGGAAATCACCGTAATTGAAGCCGCAATCAAGGCGATTGAGGGAGTCAGAAGAATCGGAATAAATCTGGACATTCCGCAAAGATTATCATCAGCAGGAATAACAAAAAATGAATTTAAGGCGATTGCAGAGATTGCAGTCAAATATCCTTTTATGGAAAATGCGCCGAGAGTTCTTAACAGTGATGAAATTGAAACAATACTTATAGCCGCTTATTAAACAGCGGCTCTTATATTTCCGATAATACCAAGCTCATCATGCGAAAAAATCTGATTAATATCAAGAATTACCACAAAACCGCTTTCGACTTTAGCTATTCCGACGATATACTTGCCCGAAATTCCTTTTACAATCGGCGGCGCCTGTTCAATATCACGGCTGTCGACTTTAACAACATGGCTGACCGAATCAATAGCCAGACCGACTTTCTTTCCGTTGATATCAACGACAATTGCCCTCATGTTAGAGGATTCCTGCTTATCGGAAATTCCAAAGCGCTTGCTCAAATCAATTATGGGAATAACCTGACCGCGCAAGTCGATTACGCCTATGATAAAATCGGCTGATTTCGGAAGCTTTGTTATTTTGGGAAGCTTAAGAATTTCCTGAACCTTCAGAATTTCAATTCCGTATTCTTCAGATCCTATCTTAAAACATACAACCTGCATTGAAGATAAAGATGATTTTTCAGCCTTTTTAAACATATGACTCTTCCTGCATTAATTGAAACATCAGAGGACTTAATATATTACCTTGAGAGTTTTTTTTCAAGTACTATTTTTAGTCAAAAAATCTGCCGAAAATATAAAGCCCTGCTCCCGAAGTCAAAAGCAGAATTATTTTCGAAAAAATAGGCTCTCGTTTACGCATAAGAATATCAACTCCGCCGGCTATTATTCCAAGAAAAGCAACAACAGCACCGCACGGCTGATAATGAGAACCTGAAATTTTGTAAACTGCAATACCGGCTCCGGCAGCAATAATAACATCAATTACATCAATCCATGATAAATGCTTAGCTGAACTGAAACTTCCGAATAAAGGTTTTCTTTTACCTTCGACGAAATATTTTTCACGGGTCTGTTCAAGTTTTTTTCGCTTAACGGCATCTCTTATATCTTTGAAGGCATTAGATATACCGTAACAGTCACCAAACATGCTGATAACTTCTTTGTGAGGCAATGTGGCGATTAAGGATGCAAGCGGCTGAAATTTATGAGAAAGGTTTCCGCTGCGGCCTGTGGCGAGATTTTTTTCTACTTCGATATTTCCTTTGGAAATTACCGAATAATATGCTATTCCGCCTTCGGAAGCGTCTTCAACATAAAGACGGATTTTTTTATCTTTGAGATTATAATCAACACGTACGTAAGATCCGTCCGTTCCATTAACATAAAAAGCTTTTTGATAGCCCCTTATTTCAGAAGGTCTGCGTTTCCAATAATCATTTCTGGCTTTTGTTTCCTCAACGACCTTGTTTTGATCCCGAAAGGTTTTACCCCGCATAAGCCCCGCACTTAATTAATTTGATAAAAAAACGGGAGACTTGCTCCCGTAAATTACTTCTTCTTGTGTCTATTAAGTCTTCTTCTCTTTTTTCTTTTGTGATTAGCAATCTTTCTTCTTTTTTTCTTTTTACCGCAAGGCATAAATTCTCCTTATGTAAACATAATATCTTCGTAATTTCGGTTAAGGGAATAATATCACTTAAAATTGTCAATATCTTTTCTCGGCTCATTATTTTGCCCTGAAACAGCTTTGTTTTCATCAGCCAATAATGAGTCAATAAAACCGGCTGAATTTAAATCATATAGCGCAGGATTAACTCCCCCCGAAAAATTCTTAAATATGAGATATTTCAACAAAGAAGGATTATCCTTTATTCTGGATGAAATTATGTCCAGTTCGTCACCGAACTTCTTAAGTCTATACTCGGTCATATTTCTTTCGGAAGCTTCACGCTCTCGTGAAACAGCCGTAAATAATTCGGTCTTTTCAATTTCAGCGGCATATCGCGAAACTTCCGCATAACGTTCATCTGAAGGAAATACAGGACTTCCTACCTCTATGGAAGAAACGGTGATTCCGCGGCCTTTCATAACCGATGAAATCTCTTCGGTAATTCTTGCGCTATGATCTTTCCAGACAGAAATGAATTTCTCGGATGAAAATGAAGATGAAAAATTTTCGTAAGATATTTTTTTAAGTATCATTGAAGCTGAACGAACAAATTCAGCTTCTGCTATTTTCTGAGGCTCTGAACCGGCATTAAATGAAAATGCCGATATATCAAGCGAATAGGAAAAGGAAGCTATAGAACGGATTTTCAAATAATTGTCATCAAGTCTTTCGAGAGTCGGAAGAGGCGCCGAAAATTCGCAAACCGTTCTTCCCGAAAGCGGAAGTTTTCGGAAGACAAAATCTCCCGAAAAAGCCGCTTGAGTGCTGAAATGAAAACCGGGAAGATAAAGTTCCCTGCTTTTTTTTAATTCTAGTATTCCGATATATCCTGATGAAACAAAAAAAGATCCTCGGTATGCAGAATACCCGAGATATATTACGAGTACAAGCATTATGAGTCTTTTAATTTTCCTCATGTCAGTCTTCCGCAGACTCGCTGAGATGAATCGGCCGTGACGGAACAATAGTAGATATTGCGTGTTTATAAACCAAATTCTGCTTCTTATCTATTTCAAGAAGAACAGTAAAACTGTCGAAGCTTACAACTTTTCCCTGAAGCGGCACGCCGTTCGTAAGATATATAGTAAGATCAAGCTTTTCTTTTCTCGCGCAATTAAGATAAGCATCCTGAAGATTTTTTACCTGCTTGGTCATCGAACCTCCTAACCGAACAAAGAATTATTTTATAAATTCCGATACTTTTTCAGAAATCCCGCAATAATCGCGGAAATCGAAAGGAAGATAATAATCCTTTCTTCTCATCCAAATGATCTGCTTTTTAGCATACCGCCGTGTGTCATGTTTAATCATTTCGACTGCATAGTCAAGTGAAAGTTCGCCTTTCAGATATTTAATAATCTGAGAGTAACCGATAGAATTCATTGAAGCGCATTTTTCATCATATCCCATTGAAAGGAGCTTAACAACCTCATCAACAAAACCTTTCTCGACCATCTGATCAACCCGGCAATTAATTGAATCATAAAGTTTTTCTCTTTCAGCTTCTAGCCGGATAAAGAGAAAATCTCCTGAAATCCGCGGAGTCCTCTTTCCCCAATACTCGGAAATCCGTCTGCCCGAAGCTCTAAAGACTGAAAGAGCGCGTATAATTCTTTGCCAGTCATTTGAATGAATCTTTTTGGCGGCATCAGGATCTATTTCCATCAGCTCTTCATGCATGGAATCCCATCCCCTCAAACTTCCTTCGTTCTGAATCTCCTGAATGATTACAGAAGAAGCTTCGGGAGTAACAGAAAGACCTTCAAAAAACGCTTCAAGATACATTCCGCTGCCGCCGACAAAAAGAGGAATCTTTCCGCGCGAAAAAATATCTTCTGATGCCGAAAAAGCATCCGCAACAAAGTCTGATGCCTTGTAAGGAAACGATGGATCAACAATATCTATTAAGTGGTGTTTGATTTTTTGAAGATCAGCCTTGTCCGGCTTGGAACTCCCAATATCAAGATAACGGTAAATCTGAATGGAATCGGCGGATACAATTTCGAATGTATCCGGAAAAATCTCGCATAAATGCAGTGCAGCACGGCTCTTTCCGGATGCCGTAGCCCCGGAAAGAACTATTATCTTTCTCATTATTCTGAAACGGGCTTGTCCAGATTTTCAGCAATCTTTATCTTTTCATCAAAAATAAGTTTCAAAATAACCGGAACAGTTTTCCATGCCGGAAGGTTTTCAGGAAAATTATCGATCTTGTCCTTTTTATCAACAGCCATCATTGATGCCTTGGTAAGAACGTATTTATTTCCTTTGAAAGACAAAAGCTTATCGAGAGGAAGAATCATTTTAGGCCCCCTGCTAAATCATTAATTTTATAAATCATCCGAGATGTTTTGATTTCTTCGGCACGCATAACTGAAAAGAAATCATTCTCCGCTGTTTCCAAAGAGTCATTGACAATAACATAATCATATATTCCGGCATAAGCAAGTTCAGCCGAAGCATTTTTGATTCTCAGATCTATGGTTTCCTGCGAATCCGTCGATCTTGAAAGCAGACGCCTTTTAAGCTCCTCCATTGAAGGCGGAACGATAAAAACGAATACACCCGCTATCTTTTCTCTTATGTTTTTTGCGCCCTGGACATCTATATCGAATAGAGGGATTTTTTCAGCGGCATGAATCCTGTCAACTTCTTTTTTGGACGTACCGTATAAATTGCCGTGAACTTCAGCCCATTCAAGAAATTCGTCATTTGCTATCATTTGCTCAAATTCTTTGCGGTCTTTAAAATAATAGTTTATTCCGTCTTTCTCCCCTTCGCGAGGAGACCTGGTTGTCGTCGAAACCGAAAAAGAGAATCTTGGATCTTTTTTCATAATACGCGATATCAGAGTCGATTTTCCTGCTCCGCTCGGCGCGGAAATAATTACAGAAAATTTATTCACCGCTTTCCTCCGCAACATCATCATTGAATCTTCCCGATATAGTCTCAGGCTGCATTGCTGTTAGAACAATATGATTGCTGTCCATGATTATTATCGCGCGCGTTTTGCGTCCATGAGTGGCATCTATGAGCATATTGCCGTCTTTGGCTTCTTCTCTTATGCGTTTTCCCGATGCCGATTGAGGCGTAATGACGGCAATTACTCTTTCTGCCGAAACAGCATTACCGAATCCTATGTTAATTAGTCCTGACTTCATTCGACCTCTCAGTTATATAATATTCCGGCACTGTTCACGAATCTTATCCACGGCATTTTTCATTTCAACACATACATGAGAAAGAGCGGAATCCGAACATTTTGAAGCTATAGTATTTATTTCACGGAACATTTCCTGAGCAAGAAAATCAAGGCGTTTGCCGGGAGAAGCATCTTCTTTCGCTATTTCTTTAAATTTAGCGATATGATCGGAAAGACGAACAATTTCTTCATTTATATCAACTTTATCAGCGTAAACAGCTGCTTCAGTTATGAGCCTCTGTTCGTCATAATTTTTTCCGACAAGAACTTCTATACGGGACTTCATTTTCTCGAAATTTTTACGGTACTGGTTTTTAGAATCTTTTTTTACAACAGCAAGATTCGAAACTATTATTGAAAGTGAAGACATGAGATCCTTTTCAAGAGCTTTTCCCTCTCTCTTCCTCATAATGCGGAGTTTTTTTAGCGCTTCCGATACGGACAGCAAAAGACATTTGCGGGTATCGTCGCTTATAACTGCTCTCGTTTTTGATATGGATCCTTCCATTGAAAGAACAGCATCCAGAGAAAAAGTTTTTCCGGTTTTCTTTTCAATCTCCGAAAGATCGGCAATTATTTTTTCGACAATACCGCGGTTTATGGAATACGTTCTCTCGTCAAACCATTCGGATATTTCTACATTAAGTTCTACCTTTCCGCGTTTAATTTCTTCAGACACGGCCGAAAGGATATTGTTTTCCTCCGTGCGAAGAGCGCGCGGAAGATTTATAAAGTATTCATTATATTTTGAGTTAAGAGATTTAATTTCAACGTAATATGCAAACTGAGGGGATCTTCCGTCACAGTAAGCGTAACCTGTCATGCTTTCCATAAGTTATTCCTGAATTGATTAAACAATGCGTTCGTTTTTGCTCATTGATTTGACTTTGAGAACTCCGTTATCGGCAAAAAAATCAACAGTTCTTCCGAAATCTCCGCCGGTATCCTCGCCTTTGATTGGAAAGCCGAGTTTGGAGAGAATCTCTCTGCTTTTTTCAATGTTGTTTTTTCCGATTTCACTCATAAGACTGTTTTCTGCCACTTTAAACATAACTGAACCGCCTGCCAATTTAGCGACAATTCTGTCACGTTCAGCACCTGCATTTTCCATTTCTTCAATCAGAATAGGAATCGCGCTGTCGGCATATTTTCGAGGATTCGAATCTTCACTTTTCTGTTCAGGAAGCATTATATGAGCCATTCCTGCCACTTTTGCCTTGGGATCATAAAGGCAGACGCTTACACATGATCCGAGAACAGTACGCAGAATATCAGGCGCCTTTGTAACCTGAAGATCCGCAATTCCGACATTAATTAGACGAAAATTCATTCAGCCTCTCTTTTGGAACATATACCGGAGAATCCATAATCTTCATGTAGGCAAAATCTTCGGAAACCGAATGAAGAGTTTCCGAATGTCCGATAAAAAAATATCCGTTAGTTTTTGACAGCGCATCATAAAAATTTTTGACAAGGGTACGCTGATGCTCCCTGTCGAAATAAATCATTACATTGCGGCAGAAAATCAAATCAATATTACGCGGAAACTTATCTTTAAACAAATTTAAAGTCCCGAACTTTACCATGTCCTTCAGCTGTTTTTTTACCGTATAGACATCTTCTTCGCTTTCGGACTTATCGAAATATTTCTCAAGCAGATTCGGCGGAACCTTATCGATACGTCTGCCGGAATATTTCCCCTGCCGGGCAAAATCAAGTACGGAATATGCAATATCCGTAGCCATAATTTCGACATTCCAGCCGAAAAGAATATCCTTGAGTTCAGAAAGGCATATAGCGATAGTATAAGGCTCCTCACCTGTCGAACATCCCGCACTCCATACTGTGAGTTTTCTGTCTTTCTTTTTCGCAACAATATCAGGAACACACTTCTGCATCAATGCTGTAAAATGTCTCTCGCTTCTGAAAAAATAAGTTTCATTTGTTGACACAACATCCAGAAGAAGATCGAGCTCATGACTCTTATCAGAAAGCTTCTGTATATAATCAAAATATTCTGAGAACGTATTGATATCAAGTGCCTGAAGTCTTTTTCGCAAACGGTTAGAAAGCAATGTTATCTTGGAATCTTTCATAAAAATTCCGCTTTCATCATAGACGAGTTTTGAAAATTTTTCAAACTCCTCAGGTGTCAGTCTCTGCATATTATATTCAAACATATTTTACCGTCATTACCTTAGATTCTTATAGCGGATTTCCGCTTATTGTTCAATCTATTTTTTACAACTCCGCACGCAGATTAAGCATAAGCTTCAACTCTCCGGGAGTAATTCCGCATTGCCTTACAATCTCATTATCAGTCCATCCGTTAGTATGAAGCCGTGACACAAAACCTGCTTTATCGTCGGATTTTTCATAAGCTTTATAAATATCAGGATCATCAATCCTTTCCTCATCATCCTTGAAATTAAACGATGAAACCGGTTCATCAATTCTCACTTCAAGCTTAGGCTCTCTGCGTTTTGCATAGAGAGAAGCCTTCACGTTATTGAGTTTTCCGACGTCGGATGATATTAACGAATTTGACGGAAGCACAGCTTTTTTACGCTGATCTTTCTTTTCATTTTCCATTCGTACAATTTCTTCATTGATTGTAAGATCAACACCATCAACAGAAGCCTTCTCTAAAAGCTTTTTCATAACTGAAATACGGTTCTCAAGAATCGATATATTTCTTTCTGCAGTTTCATTAAACTCATTAATTATTTCATCCATTTCTTTTTTGAGCTTGCGTGAAAAAAAAGCAGACGAAGTCTTTTCAAGCTTAAGGCTTATCACAAGATATAAAACAGCACCGATAAGTATATTTGTAAAAACAACGGCGAAAAAAGTCGACATCTCTATTTCCTTATATCAAAATTGCTTCCAAGCCTTTCATCTTCAATCTGGCGCGGAGCATGCTCATCATGATGCTTCTTAACTTCTCCCTGCTCCGGACGTTTTCTCCGTTCACGGTTTTCTTTCGCATGGGAATCATTATCAACCGGCTTATATGTTTCATTAGTCTGATCAACAGTCTTGTCGCTTTCCTTCGATTTCTTATCTGACTCTTTGTCGAGATGAA
>JAEWVM010000221.1 GCA_023396615.1 Spirochaetota bacterium
AAAGTACCTGCGGGTTCAGAAAGATTGTTTTTTGTGCCTTATTTAATCGGAGAACGTACTCCGCATAATGACCCTAACGCAAAAGGCTGTTTTATCGGATTGAACGTTTCGCATAAACGCGGAAACATGACGCGCGCGGTGCTTGAGGGTGTCGCTTTTGCTCTTAGAGATACGCTTGAACTTCTTAAAGAGTCAGGTATATCAGCTAAGGAAATTATAATCAGCGGCGGAGGTTCCAAAGGCAAAATATGGAATCAGATAGTTGCTGATGTTTTTTCTTCAAATGTTAAGACACTTGTTTCTAACGAAGGACCGGCTTACGGTGCGGCTCTTCTTGCCGCTGTTGGTGCAGGTGAATTCTCATCGGTAAAAGAGGCATGTTCATCATGCGTAAATTATTCGGAGAATTTTACACCGGATTCAGCTAAAGTTGTTGATTATAACAGATATTACGAAGTTTATCGTTCATTATACGATACGCTGAAATCTTCTTTCGCGAAGATCTCGGCGCTGTAGAATTGCAGAGAAAGGAGTATGCAGTGAAAAATCTTACTGAAAAAAAAGATATCTCTCTTGAGCTTGATTTTCTGAAAAGAAAAGCATGTGAAATAAGAAAGATGACATTGGAAGAAATAGGAAATCTCGGTGTCGGCCACATCGGCGGCGCAATGTCTATCGTTGAAGTGCTGACGATTCTTTACTACAGACATATGAATATTGATCCGTCTAATCCTAAAAAAGAAGACCGTGATTTACTCGTTCTTTCGAAAGGACATGCCGGACCGGTTCTGTACTCTGTTTTAGCTGATAAGGGATATTTTCCTAAAGACTGGCTTTTGACCTTGAACAAAGGCGGAACAAATCTTCCGAGCCATTGCGACATGAACCGTACACCTGGTATCGATATGACTACCGGATCTTTGGGTCAGGGAATATCGGCTGTTGTAGGAATGGCATTGGCAAACAAACTTGATAAGATCGACAGCGATATTTATCTGATTATCGGTGACGGTGAGTCAAACGAAGGACAGGTATGGGAAGCTGCAATGTCGGCTGCACATTATAAACTTGATAACATCATTGCTTTTACTGATTATAACAAAATGCAGATTGACGGTTATACTAAAGACATCATGGATGTCGACAATCTCGTTGCAAAATGGGAAGCCTTCGGATGGTTTGCGGTTAAAATTCAGGGGCATGATTTTAATGAACTTGATAAGGCCATCGCAAATGCTCAGAAAGAAAAAGACAGACCTTCAATGATTATTCTCGATACGGTGAAGGGAAAAGGCGTTTGTTTTGCGGAAGGCAAACTGGAAAACCATAACATGAATTTTGATATTCAGAAAGCTAAAGAAGCTATTGCTGTTTTGGACGGCGAGTTAAAATAAATAATGAATATGAAGAATTTTGACGGGCAGGAAAAATAATGCAGAATAAAGAAATGAGAGCGGTTTATGCCGAGACTTTAATAGAACTTGCTGAAAAGAATAAAGGAATTGTTATTCTTGAAGCAGATCTTATGCGTGCGAACGGAACCGGAATTTTTAGAGATAAATTTCCGGAAAGAGCTTTTAATATAGGTGTAGCGGAAGCAAACATGGTAGGTGTTGCTGCCGGAATGTCTGCAAGAGGAAAGATTCCTTTTGCTACAACTTTCGGATGTTTCGCTTCCAGAAGAGCTTATGATCAGTTTTTCTTATCAGCGAATTATGCAAAGCTTAATGTTAAGCTTGTCGGTTCAGATCCCGGTGTTTCTGCCGCGTTTAACGGCGGAACTCATATGCCTTTTGAAGATGTCGGACTTATGAGAATAATACCCGGTTTGATCGTTTTTGAACCTTCAGATCCTTATTCATTGAAACAGCTTCTTATTCAAAGTGCTGAACATAAGGGTTCAACTTATATGCGTCTTCACAGAAAAGCAGTTCCGGCTATTTACACCGAGAATGATAAATTTACTCTCGGTAAAGGAATCGTGATCGAAGACGGAAAAGACATTACTTTGATAGGCTCCGGATCGGTGATGATGCAGGAAGTTCTTAAGGCGGCAGATCTTCTTAAAAAAGACGGAATTTCCGCAGCAGTTATCGACATGCACACTATTAAACCGATTGATGCAGATCTTATAGTTAAGTATGCTTCACAGACCGGACTAATTGTTACATGCGAGAATCATCAGATTTATAACGGTTTGGGTTCTGCGGTTGCGGAAGTAGTTGCAGATAAATGCCCTGTAACTGTAAAACGCATCGGTGTTAATGATATGTTCGGTGAAGTAGGTACTCAGGATTATCTTAAAGAAAGATTCGGCTTAACGGCTCAGAATATATATACGACGGCAAAGAATTCTTTGTCTTCTAAAAAATGATCTATTTATTTAATAGATAACTCTCTTCATAACGGTTTCCGCGTTCTGAGTTTTGTTGAATACTCGGGGCGCGGAAATTAGTATTTTACAGGCATCAATTTGAATTCTATCCCTCATTACCTAATTTAAAAATATCCGCGGTTCTAAGATGTGACATCAGATTTTCCTGAGTGACGATATCAATCGGCATCAATTGCTCCGGTATAATTTCGTGTCCGAGTATAATGTGCCTGTAGATTGTCATTACACTTAAATATCCCTGATCGATAGGACGCTGGGTTAGAATGAAATCAATAGTGCCGTTCTTGAGATAATGAATGTTTTTCGGGACCATGTCGAAACCTATCATGGGAACTTTTGTCTTTAAATTATTTGATTCGATGATTTCTGCTGCGAAGTGACTTGATGCGTATGTGACAAAAATTGCACCGAATTCTCTGCTGATTCTTCCGTTAATTGCTTTCAGCATTTTTTTATTTTTAGAATCATCCGGAGATAATTCTATTACTTCAAACTGATGTTTTGTTTTTTCGATAAAACCGTTGACTCTTTCGCAAAGGTGAACGTTGTGCGAGCATGTCGTTATTATAAGCACCTTTTTGTTTTCATCGACGTGATGGTAGTTCAAAAGTTTCGCTGCCAGCTGTCCCGCTTCCTTGGATTTTTGGCCTATATATGATGATCTTTCCGAGTTTTCAATGTCGCTGTCAAAAAAGACGACCGGTTTTGTTTTGAAAATTTTATCAAAAAAATTAATAAATTCGTCGCGAAGAAGAGGTGCCGCTATATACGCATCGTATGTTTTTCCTTTAATTGTTTTTAAAGTTTTGCTGAGATCTTTCCGGTCATTTTCATTAAATAGATGAAAGTCAGCGCTTACATGACTGGCAGAAAGTTCTTTGAGAGCTTTCTGTATTCCCTGATAAGGAAGATTCCAATATCCGCTGTTGGAATCCGTGAAAGGCATTATAACCGCAATATGGCATTTGCGGGATAGGGACAAGTTTCTAGCTCGTATGTCCGGCTTATAATTCAGTTTGAGCATCGCTTCTTTTACGCGGCGTGCTGTCTCATCTGAAAATCTTCCTCTGTTGTGAATTATCCTGTCAACCGTTCCAAGTGAAACCCCTGATAGTTCTGCTACATCCTTGAGTTTTGACACAACCATCTCCTCGATGTTGGGATTAATTATTGATGTAATATTTAATAGCTTATCCCCGCAACTGTGTCAGCAAAATATACTCTGTTTTTTTTCCAAGTTTTTTTTGTATTTTGAATAAAAAACTGTTGCGTAATAAAGTCTAATGCGTTAGCGTGCACGCATAGCATCGCTTATGTGCTAATTAATGTGTGAGGAAAGAGCATGAATTTGATGGGAGATGGTTTAGCCGTTCTCGGCTCGCGGATCGGACTTATTTGGGATCCTTCAAACAGAAAGTCTTTTCTCGTGAGACATGGTGCTCATCCCGGCATTCCTCTGGAAATTAAAGCCGGTATTAGAATTAAAGATAAAACTATATGCTTTCCTCTTTCTGTAGAGAATGAATTCTTCGGTTTTCTTGATCAGGATAATACTCCTTCTACTATAAAACTAAGCGGTGTGGATCCTGAAACAGGACTTCATGCTAAACTGACTGTGCGCATACCTTTTCGTCCGCGCGATTTTGAATTCAGTACCATTCCGGTTCTTTTGTTTGATGTTTCAATTGAAAGATTTTCTTCACAGTTCAGATGGACTGAAAGCGTAAAAGATGAAAAAATAGAAGGCGATGTTTTTATTGAGTTCAAAGGAAGTGAATTCAGTTTTACGAAAAAGAATAAATCTATAGAAGCGTCATATACATCTGTCGTAAAAATTCCGTCTGTCTCCGGTGTTGACATGGGTACGTTTGAACCTTTAAACATACGGTCGAATGACAGAATTGTTCCGGTATCGGGTAATTTCGACGGAAATTCTTTAACTCAGCATTTCAGTCTGACCCGCGGCGAAAAATCAAAACTTCTGAGTGCTGCGTGGTGCACTTATGATCCTCCTGTATTAAACGTTATGGGAGACAGGTGTCCTTTTGTTTACTCGAATAAATTTAAATCAGTTGATGATGTTGAAAATTGGATACTCTCTCATTCTGATGAGTTGAGGGAAACTAATACAAAAGTTGATTCCCTTTTCGCTTCTCATAATCTCGGCGATTCTGTTACGCGGATGATGTCTTATACGCTGCACTCGTGGCTTATAAATACCTGGCTTGTTGAAAGACCTGACGGGCGGAAATGGCTTTCTGTCTGGGAGGGCAGTTGTTATTTTCATTCGACTGTTGATGTCGAATATACTCAGTCTCCTTTTTATCTTTCGGTTTGGCCTGAACTGCTTGCTCTTCAGCTTGATGAATGGCCTTCTTTCGGAAAAGATGCTTCTGTGCTTCTCGGAGATTCGGGGAAAGATCTTCTTTTTCTCTCGCATGATATCGGTTATCTTTCTGAGTGTACTAAGCAGTACTATCCTCATGAAATGGAAGTTGAAGAAAACGCGAACTATATCCAGCTGGCTTTTGCCTACTGGCGCCGTACAGGGGATGATTCTCTCATTAAAAAACATGAGCAGTTTATTTATAAATTATTAAATTTCATTCTTGCATGCGATACAACCGGAAACGGAATTCCCGATAAGGGCTGTGCAAACACTATTGATGATGCGTCTCCGGCGATTCAGTTCGGTTCGGAACAGGTTTATCTCGGCGTTAAGGCAATGACTGCTGTCAGGTGCGGAATTGAAATTTTTAAATATCTCGGCAAACCTGTTGAGGATTATGAAAATTTTGTAAAGAAAGCTGTTGAAACAATTGAGTCAAGAGGATGGGTTGATGATCATTATGTGGTTACTCTTACCAGAACTCTTGACGGAATTATCAATCCTTGGTCCGGCGAAGAAATGAGCGGCGAACTTGAAGGATGGGATGCTTATCATATTTACACATCCAACGGAATTGCCATTATGAGAATGGTCGGCATGGAAAATGTTTTGTATGAATCCAGATTGAAATCCGATTTGATTAATTCATTGGTTCATACAAAAGGAAAGTACGGATGCAGGCATACGAGTTATGTTAATACGAAACCTACTAATCTTCTTGTTCCAGGCCTTGCCGGAAGCGCACCGAAAGTCGGATGGGTTTCAATGAATATGATGAGAGATATTGCTGCGGCATATCACGGTGTTGATATGTTTTCCATGGTTCAGAATTATTGGGACTGGCAGGTTACTTCTAATTCACAGCAAGTGTTTATGTTTTTTGAAACTTTTTACGGTAATAATCTTAATTTTTATCCGCGCGGTTTAGCTGTGTTCGGATATCTTGAAGCAGCTCTTGGTTTTTCATTGGATAATGTCAGCGGACATCAATCTGTTGATCCTGTGAAGAATTCTTTAGAGATTCCATTGCTTTACTTCGCTAATTGGAAAGACGGAAAAGCTCCTGTTGTCAGGAGCAGTGATAATAAAATAAAAATTACGAGTTCAATAGAAAAAAACTAATATTTTTCTTGTAATTTATTATGATAGGTTTTAGCTTAATCAATGATGAAGGTTCTTTTAAAAAGCACCTTAAAAACTATAATATAAAAGGAGAAAGAAAGTGAGAAAAAAGGTTTTAGCACTAACACTAGCTCTCACGACTTTAGTCGCTCTAGGCGGCTGCGGTCCGAAAGAGAAGAAGCCGGTAACCATTACCTTCTGGCATCTTGATAATCAGGATGACTTCAAAGCGGTATGGCAGAAACAGGCTGATGAATTCATGGCGGCTAATCCGCACGTGAAGATTGAGATCACTGTCCTCGAAAACGAAGCTTTCAAACAGAAAGTTGCAACTGTAATGCAGTCGGGAAATCCGCCTGATCTTTTCAGAAGCTGGGGCGGCGGAACAATGAATCAGTATGCCGAAGCTGGTCTTCTAAAAGACGTTACTAAAGAGATGAAAAAGGGCGACTTCCTTGAAACTATCGGCGAAGGCCCAATGGGTGTTTATAGTTATAAAGGTAAAATCTACGGTGCACCTTACAATATGGGCGCAGTAGGAATCTGGTACAATAAAAAGATTTTTGCTAAGCATGGTCTTTCAGAATTCAAAACTTGGAGTGAGCTTGTTGAAGGGTGCAAGAAGCTTAAAGCTGCAGGCGTGACTCCGATTGCTCTTGGTGAGCAGGATAAATGGCCAGGACACTTCTGGTTTGGTTATCTTGCAGTAAGAATAGCCGGCGGTGAAGGAATCGAAAGCGCATATTCAAGAAAAGGTAAGTTTACTGATCCTGCTTTCATTGAAGCGTTCAAAAAGTTCAAAGAACTTGTTGATCTTGGTGCATTCCAGAAAGGTTTCATGGGAGCATCTTATAATGACCAGGCATCTCTTGTTGCAAACGGCAAGGCTGCAATGGAACTTATGGGACAGTGGGCTCCTGGTGTTCAGGAACAGCAGACTGCTGACAAAAAAGGTCTTGGTGCAGATTTAGGTTTTATGGCTTTCCCTGCAGTTGAAGGCGGAAAAGGAAAAATCACTGACGTATTCGGCGGTGGTGACGGTTATGTTATCGGTAAAAATGCACCGGACGAAACTGTTGAATTCCTTAAGTTTATGTTGAGCAAAGAACAGTATGTTAAAATAGTTAATTCTCCTATGACCCTGATTCCGACTGTTAAAGGTACTTCGGAATTGTTGAAAGATGCTAATATGAAAAAAATTGCTGAAGCAACAGCTAAAGCAGAATTCTATCAGCTTTATTTCGACCAGGCGTTTCCTCCGACTGTAGGTTCGGCGGTTCTTGACGCAGTTCAGGGAATTTGCGCAGGCACTAAATCTCCAGAAGAAGCTGCCGGCATGATTCAGAAGGCTTGGGAAGAAGAAAAATAGAAGTGCAGAAGATTTTTCAGTTAATGCAGGTGTCCCGTACGGGACACCTGCTGAGACTGAAGTCCGGAATTGCAATAATTTCAGATTTTGATTTGCAGCACATTTCGGCAGAAAGCTAATAGTATGGTATAATGCCGGAATCATCTTATCCAGAGGAAATTTCATATGGGTTTACAACATAAAAAAAAGCTTGGCTTAATGGATTATTTCCGGAGTCCAATTCAAAGAAATGCCATTCTTACAGCTTTTGCGTTTCTTGCGATACCAATGCTTGTGTATTTGGTTTTTGTAGTGTTTCCTATTTTTCAGGCGGCATATTTTAGTTTATATAAATGGAACGGACTTGGTTCTCTGACTGATTTCAGAGGATTTGAAAACTTTACAAAAATATTCACCGATCCGATTTTCGGAAAGGCGATTGCAAATAATTTCAAGATTGTATTTTTGTCTTTAATATTTCAGATTCCATTATCTTTGATAATTGCACTTGTAATTGCGAGAAGATTTAAGGGAGCAGTAATATTCAGAACGATATTTTTTCTGCCTTATATTCTTTCGGAAGTTATAGCCGGAACAATATGGTCTTTTGTTTATAATCCGCAAATAGGAATTCAGAATACAGTTTTAGCTGATTGGATTCCATGGCTCGCGAATTTTCAGTTTTTAGGTCATCAGGACACGGTATTCGCGTCTATATTTGTGGTACTTATCTGGAAGTATTTCGGACTTCATATGGTAATTCTAATTGCAGGAATGCAGTCGATTCCTGTTGAAGTGGAAGAGGCGGCATACATTGACGGTGTAAATAAGTGGCAGTTAAACTGGTATATCATTCTGCCTCTTTTGAAACCGACAATTCTGCTTTCGATATTCTTTTCGATAGTCGGATCATTTCAGACTTTTGACATAATATGGGCAATGGGCCGCGGAGACCCTGTTAACGGGGCTGAGACAATGGTTACCTATATGTATAAATACGGTTTTCAGCGTTTTCAACTTGGTTACGGTAGTGCTGTAGCTGTTGTTATATTCATGATAACAATATGTGTAAGTCTGCTTTATCAGAAATTCACAGCAGAAAAGGAATCGTAGGAGTGTAGTATGATAGTAGACGGAAATAAAACAGCGAAGTCAATTCAGTATACTCTGCTGATAGCTTTAGCGGTACTTACTTTGCTCCCTATGATCCTTGCGTTAGTGGGAGGCTTTAAAAATCTTGCTCAGCTCAGACTCGATCTTTTCGGCTGGCCGGATCCTTTTTTATGGGAGAACTATGTAGACGTTCTTCATCCTAAAAGATCACGATTCTTTTTAAGTCTTTTTAACTCGATGTTGATTATGTCAACTACGGTTATGCTTGGAGTCATTCTTTCTTCCTTTGCGGGTTTTGCGCTTTCGCGTATAAAATTTCCCGGAAGAGAATTGATTTTCAACATATTTCTTGTCGGACTTCTTTTCCCGCCTGCGGTGGCAATTCTGCCGTTGTATGTCGAATTGAAGACGATTCATCTTCTTGACAACTATTTCGGAGTAATTCTTCCTCAGGTTGCATTTGCTCTGCCTATGCAGATAATGCTTGTCAGAAGTTTTTTCAAACAAATTCCTATGGAGCTTGAAGAATCCGCAACTATTGACGGATGTACTCAGTTTCAGTTTTTAGTACGAATAATGATACCGCTTTCAAAGCCGGTATTAACGACAATTGCGATTCTTGCGATGGTTGGAAGCTGGAACAGTTATTTCCTTCCATTGCTTATATTGAACAGTGAGAAATACTTTACACTTCCAATGGGTGTAATGTCATTCGCAAGTCAGTATGTATATAACTGGCCTCTTGTTCTTGCTTATATCACTCTTGCGATGGTTCCTGCGGTAATTTTCTATATGCTTGCTCAGAAGTACATTATCGAAGGTCTCACAAGCGGAGCTGTTAAACAGTAATTTATTCAGACTCCGGATATTTCGTATTGAAGTATCCGGAGTTTTTAATACTCAGAATTTATTTATTTCAAATCATTGTAACAGTTTTTCTTTATCATGTTAATAATTGAATTAATCTTTTTCTATATTTAAACAACAGTTTGTTGAAAAAATGAAATATTAATCTTGACAAATATATAATAAGGGGGATTATGCGTTAACGGTAACGCAATTTAGGGAAATATGGCAACTATAAGGGATGTAGCAAAAAAGGCAAAGGTTTCAATCGGTACTGTCGATAGAGTAGTTCATAGCCGTGGAAGAGTTTCCGTTAAGACTATCGAGAAAGTAAATAAAATCATTGCTGAGCTTGGATATAGACCAAATTTATATGCTAGGCATCTTTCTCTGTCCAGGTTATATACTATTGCGGTGTTGATGCCTTCTCCGGATCAGGATAGCGGATATTGGGCTATGTCTGCAGAAGGAATTAAAAAGGCAGTTTCAGAATTAAAACAGCATCATGTGAAGGTGAGAATATTTGAATACGATCGCTATTCTTCTGAATCATTTGTAGATGCATCAAGGAGTCTTCTTAAGTCAAAACCTGACGGTGTGATGATTGCTCCCATTATGTGGAAAGAAGCCCGTGAATTCCTTTCTGAAATTCCGGAAAGTATTCCATATGTTTTATTTAATGCTAATGTTCCGGATTTAAAAGCTGTTTCTTTTATCGGTCAGGACGCCTATCAGAGCGGGGTTATTTGCGCTAAGCTGATTAGTCTTGTAGTTAAAAAAGGATCGATTTGTATTGTTTTGCCGTCTAATTCTGATCATCATATTGAAGAACGTTCTGACGGTTTTAAGCATTTCTTTGAAAATAATAAAGATGTTTCTCTTGAAACATATCGATTAAGCGGTCAGGCAAATTGTGATAATTTTAAGTCTCTGCTTGATAGTATGTTTTCTTCGAATAAGGAAATTGCGGCAGTTTATGTTGCTAATGCATCAACTCATTATGTAGCTGAGTATTTTAAAGAAAAAAATATTCAGAAGAAGCCGTTTCTTGTGGGTTATGATTTAATAGATTTGAACGTTAAGTATCTGAAGGAAGGACTCATTGATGTTCTGATCAGTCAGAAAGCCAAGATGCAGGGTTATGAAGGAGTTTACGCATTATATAATGAGGTGGTTCTTCAGCAGTCTTGCGAGAGAAACATTCTTATGCCTATAGATATTGTTATGAAAGAAAATCTCGTATATTATATGTGATTTTTTTTGCGGAAATGCGTTATCGGTAACGCAAATTGTTAAAGGGGATTGTATTTTTTCTAAATTATTGTTTTGTTTTTTAGTAAGAGGGATTACTATTATGAAAAGCGTTAACGGTAACGCGAAAGGGGTTGAATGAATTCAAAAGCATACGTAATAGGTGTTGATTACGGAACAGATTCTGTCAGAGCGGTAATCGTAAATGCTCATGACGGGCAGGAAGTTTCTCATTCTATATTTGAATATCCGAGATGGAAAGACGGGCTTTTCTGCGATCCGAAAAATAATCAGTTTCGCCAGCATCCGCTTGATTATATCGAAGGTTTTGAAAAAAGCATAAAAGGAGCATTGTCTTCTGCTTCAAAAGATGTTGCTGCAAATGTTAAAGGTATTTCAATAGATACCACGGGTTCGACTCCGGTTGCGCTTGATAAGAACGGACTACCGTTATCTCTTTCTGAAGAATTTAGTAATAATCCGAATGCAATGTTTGTTTTGTGGAAAGATCATACTTCAGTTGCAGAAGCTGAAGAAATAAATAATAAATCAAAGAACTGGGGCGGAGTCGATTTCACAAAATATGTGGGTGGTGTCTATTCTTCTGAATGGTTCTGGGCAAAGATGCTTCACATTATGCGTATTGACAACGATGTCCGTGAACAGGCATATACCTGGGCGGAACACTGCGATTGGATGACTGCCTATGTAACAGGAAGCTGTCGGCCTGATTTGATGAAGCGGAGCCGTTGTTCTGCCGGTCATAAAGCTATGTGGCACTCTGATTTTAACGGTCTGCCTTCAGAAGAATTTCTCATGACTCTTGATCCGATGCTAAAGGGTATGAGATCGCGCCTGTTTTCAGAAACCTATACAAGCGATATTCCTGCAGGTACGCTCACACGTGAATGGGCTGATAAACTCGGTCTTCCTGAAAATGTTGTAGTCGGAGTCGGCGCTTTCGATGCTCACATGGGAGCAGTCGGCGGTGAGATTGAGCCTTACTATTTAAGTAAAGTTATCGGAACTTCCACTTGCGATATGCTTGTAGCTCCGCGTGAAGATGTTGGAGACAGATGTATCCGCGGTATCTGCGGACAGGTTGACGGTTCAGTTATTCCGGGGATGATTGGAATGGAAGCAGGTCAGTCAGCTTTCGGCGATTCGTATGCATGGTTCCGTTCGATGATTTTATCTCCAGTGAATGAACTTATTGCAGAATCCGGTCTTGTTGATTCTAAAATTTCAAATGAACTAAGTTCTTATCTCCGTAATAAAATGATTCCTCATCTTGAGAAGCTTGCTCATCAAGTTCCTATTGGTGAATCCGGAATTGTAGCCCTTGACTGGCTGAATGGCAGGCGTACTCCTGATGCCAATCAGGCTCTATCAGCCGTATTCAGCGGTCTGTCTCTAGGCAGTGATGCGCCGCGTATTTTCAGAGCTATTGTAGAATCGACTGCGTTCGGTGCAAAAGCCATTGTCGACCGTTTTATAAGTGAGGGCATTCCTATCAAGGGAGTTATTGCTTTGGGCGGTGTCGCAAAAAAATCACCGTTCGTAATGCAGACTCTTTCTGATGTTTTTAATATGAAAATAAAGGTTGTCCGTTCTGAACAGGCATGCGCTCTCGGAGCGGCTATGTTTGCCGCTACGGCTGCGGGTTTATATCCGGACGTAATGAGTGCTTGCAAGGCAATGGGCAACGGATTTGAGAAAGAGTATCATCCGATTGAATCAAACGCAGCGCTTTATAAGCCGCTTTATGACAGATACCGCAGACTCGGTGAATATGCCGAATCAGATATTTCTTCTGTGAGAGGAAACGGTTGATGAGCAAGTACAAAGAATTAAAAGAGCAGGCATGGCTTTGCAACATGGAACTTCCGAAACGCGGTCTGGTAATTTATACTTTCGGTAATGTCAGTGCCGCTGACAGATCTGCTGGTGTTTTCGCCATTAAGCCGAGCGGTGTTCCTTATGAAGAACTTAAAGCTGATGATATGGTTGTTGTAGATTTTGAGAATAAGATAGTCGAAGGAAACTTAAGGTATTCTTCAGATACGAAAACTCATACTGTTCTTTACAATAATTTCGCCGGCATAAACGGCGTTGTTCATACTCATTCTACATACAGCGTCGCATGGGCGCAGGCGGCTTTGCCTATTCCGGTTTTCGGAACAACTCATGCAGATCACTGTGCGGGTGATATACCGTGCACTGATTTTATGACAGATGATGCTATTAAAGGAGATTATGAAATCGAAACCGGATACCAGATAGTCCGCACTTTCGAATCTATATCTTACAGTGAAACAGAGATGGTTCTTGTAGCAGGTCACGGACCATTTACATGGGGAACAACACCTGAGAAAGCAGTCTATAACAGCGCTGTTCTTGAAGAACTTGCTAAAATGGCATTCATCACAAGAAGCATAAATTCAAATACACCGCGTCTCAAAGAGGCGCTTGTAGATAAGCATTATCAAAGAAAACACGGAAAAAACGCGTATTACGGACAAGCGTCAAAATAAAAATCCGTACAAGGAGGACAAGATGAAAAATATTCCGGAATTAAAATTAGGTATTGTAGCGGTAAGCAGAGATTGTTTCCCGATTGAGCTTTCTAAAAAAAGACGCAAGAGCGTCGTTGAAGAATGCAAGAAGGCTGATCTTAAAATCAGTGAAATTGAAACAATTGTTGAGAATGAATCTGATGCATTGAAAGCTCTTTCTGAACTTGAAGCTCAGAAAGTAAATGCACTTGTGATTTATCTCGGAAATTTCGGTCCGGAAGGACCAACAACGATTCTTGCACAGAAATTTGACGGTCCTGTCATGTTTGTTGCTGCAGCTGAAGAATCAGGAAATGATCTTATAAAAGGTCGCGGCGATGCATATTGCGGTATGCTGAACGCTTCTTATAATATTGGTCTCAGAAAACTTTCTCCTTATATATCTGAGTATCCTGTGGGTGTGCCATCCGAAATCGTGATGATGATTACCGAATTTATGCCGATTGCAAAAATCATCATCGGTCTTAAGTCTTTGAAAATATTTTCCTTCGGACCGCGCCCTCAGGATTTTCTTGCATGTAATGCACCTATCAAACCCCTCTATGATATCGGTGTTGAAATAATGGAAAACAGCGAACTGGATCTTTATGATATTTTTCTTTCTGCAGAAGGGAATCCTAAAGTGAAGAAAGTCGCAGAAGAAATGGCCGCAGAGCTGGGTCATGGCAACACATATCCTGATATGCTCATGAAGCTTGCACAGTATGAAGTTGCTCTTATTGAATTTTTTGAAAAAAATATCGGAGCTTCGACATACGGAGTTTTTGCAAACAAATGCTGGCCGTCATTTGAAAAATATTTCGGTTTTGTTCCATGTTATGTGAATTCACGTCTTGCTTCACGCGGAATTCCTGTTTCATGCGAAGTTGATATCTACGGCGCATTGAGCGAATACATGGTATCATGCGCGACTGATCTTCCTGCAACTCTTCTTGATATTAACAATACAGTGCCTCTTGATATGTATAAGGAAGCGGGTTCAAAAGTAGCAAATTACAAGCCTACTGATTTGTTTATGGGATTCCACTGCGGAAACACAGCGTCATCATGTACTATGGATCCTGTGATGAAATATCAGTTGATAATGAACAGACTTATCGAAGGCGGAAAAGAACCTGATATTACAAGAGGAACACTGGAAGGAAGAATCCGTACAGGTGAGATTACACTCTTTAGACTTCAGTCTACGGCGGATGCAAAACTAAGATCTTATATCGCCGACGGAGAAATTCTTGATATAGATCCGAAATCATTCGGAAGCATTGCGGTCTTCGCGATTTCAGAAATGGGACGCTTTTACCGTCATGTGCTCATTGAAAAACGTTATCCGCATCATTCGGCAATTGCTTTTAAACATTCGGCAAAAGCTCTTTTTGCAGCATGCAGAATGCTGGGTCTTGAAGATATTTCTTATAACAGACCTAAGGGATTGCCTTATCCGACAGAGAATCCGTTTTAGTTCATGGTTTCAAACAGGCTCGCAGCAGAGCCTGATAAGGTGGCTGTAATCCCGGATTACAGACGAATATAACACAGGAGGAGAGTATGAGAAAGCTATTCAGATGCGCTGTAATAGGCGCTGCCCTGGCCGTTTCCGTTACAGGTTGCGGAAAAGGCGGAAACAAAATCGTTCTTGGTTTTTCGCAGATTGGTGCTGAGAGCGAGTGGAGAACTGCTAATACCGAATCAATTAAATCGGCAGCAAAAGATGAAGGAATTGATCTTAAGTTCTCTGATGCTCAGCAGAAGCAGGAAAATCAGCTTAAGGCAATCCGTTCTTTTATTGCACAGAAAGTTGATGCAATCGCGTTTTCACCTGTTGTAACTTCAGGATGGGAAGCAGTTCTTAAAGAAGCGAAAGATGCAAACATCCCTGTATTTATTACTGACCGTGCAGTTGACGTTCAGGACGATTCTATGTGGGTAACAGTTATGGGATCCGATTTTACTGAAGAAGGCAGACGTGCTGCACGCTGGCTTCAGGAGTATGCGGCAAAACAGAACTGGAAAGGAACTATCAATGTAGTTGAGCTTCAGGGAACTGTAGGATCTGCTCCTGCAATCGAAAGAAAGAAAGGTTTCGAAGAAGTAATGAAATCTACTCCTAATTTCAAAACAATCCGTTCGCAGACAGGTGAATTTACCCGTGCGAAAGGAAAAGAAGTTATGGAAGCTTTTCTTAAAGCTGAAGGAAAGAAGATCAATGTTCTTTTCGCTCATAATGATGATATGGCAATCGGAGCAATTCAGGCTATCGAAGAGTATGGTTTGAAACCGGGTAAAGATATCACTATCGTTTCAATTGATGCTGTAAAAGGCGCTTTCGAAGCGATGATTGCCGGCAAACTTAACTGTAGTGTTGAGTGCAGTCCGCTTCTTGGACCACAGCTTATGCAGGCTGTAAAAGATTACAAAGCCGGTAAAACAATACCTAAACGCATTGTAACAAACGAAACTATTTTCCCTGCAGAAGTTGCTGCTAAAGAGTTCCCGAATCGTAAGTATTAATTTATGAAAGCCGTTTTCCGGAAATTCCGGAAAACGGCTATTAAATGATTATAGCCACCTTAAGAGTCTCTGCTGCGTTTTTAAAATTTGTTTGAACCGAGAGAGGAGGTATTATGGCTGATTTGAAGCCCATAGTTGAGATGAAGGGAGTAAGAAAGTCATTTCCGGGAGTTCAGGCTCTTTCGGGAGTTGACTTCAGATTGTTTGAAGGAGAGATTCATGCAATCATGGGACAAAACGGAGCCGGAAAGTCCACTCTTATAAAAATACTCACGGGAGTATATAAAGCTGACGGAGGATCAATAGTGTATTGCGGATCGCAGTGCAGATTCAGAACTCCGCTGGAAGCCCAGAAGAAAGGTATCAGTACAGTTTATCAGGAAGTCAATTTGTGCCCGAATCTCTCTGTTGCAGAAAATATTTTTATCGGACGCGAGCCGCGCCGTTTCGGGATGATTGACTGGAACAAGATTAATTCTGAATCCGAAAAATTGTTAAAAAGACTCAATGTTTCGATTGATGTTACCAAACTGCTTTCATCATATTCGGTTGCGGTACAGCAGATGGTTGCTATTGCCCGCGTGCTTTGTATTTCTTCACGCGTGCTTATTCTTGATGAACCGACATCGAGTCTTGATGAGCAGGAAGTTAATGAGCTTTTTGAAGTTCTCAATAAATTGAAATCGGAAGGCATGGCTATTCTTTTTGTTACGCATTTTCTTGATCAGGTCTATCGCATCACTGACAGAATAACAGTATTTCGAAACGGAACATTCGTAGGCGAGTATTTGACGAAAGATCTTCCGCGCGTTGATCTTATTTTCAAGATGGTCGGAAAAGATATTTCGTCGATGAGTGCAATGCCTCAAAAGTGCTTGGAGAATGTTTCTGATAATAAAGCAGCCGACTCACTTCTTGAAATTAAGAGAATGAAAAAACATGGGTCGATGAATGAGTTCAACCTTGATATTCAAAAAGGCGAAGTTTTAGGTTTTGCAGGACTTCTTGGTTCAGGCAGAACAGAAACTGCAAGGCTCATATTCGGCATCGATAAACCGGATCAGGGCGAATGTCTTGTAAAGAATGAATTAAAAAATATTACTTCTCCAAGTGAAGCGATTGAACTCGGTCTCGCTTTCTGTCCGGAAGACAGAAAAACTGAAGGTATTATTGATGAACTGTCCGTAAGGGAGAATATCATTCTGGCGCTTCAGGGTTCGCTCGGAATCATGAAATATCTTCCGCGTAAAAAGCAGGATAAAATTGCCGATGAATACATCAAGGCTTTGGGAATTAAAACAGCAGATGCAGAGTGTGAAGTAAGAACTTTGAGCGGCGGAAATCAGCAGAAAGTTCTTCTCGCGCGATGGCTTGCAACCAAGCCTTCTCTTCTTATTCTTGATGAACCGACTAGAGGAATAGACGTCGGTGCAAAATTTGAAATTCAGGAATTCGTAATGTCGCATTGCAAAGAAGGAATGTCTATTATTTTCATTTCGTCAGAGCTGGAAGAGGTGATACGCGTCAGTTCCCGTGTTGCGGTATTCAGAGACAGGCAGAAGATTTCTGAACTGTCCGGTAACGATCTCAAAGAAGAGAAAATTATGCATACGATTGCGGGAGGTCAGTAATCATGGCAGATTTTAAATTTAAGAATATTATGGGGAAAATCGCAGGATTTTTTACAGCGGCAAGCCGCTCCGGTTTGCTGTGGCCTGTGATTTTTTTCGGGCTTATTCTTCTTGTAAACGCCGTAATCAATCCCGGATTTTTTGAAATTGAAATCAAAGACGGACGTCTTTCCGGAAGTTTAATAGATATTATGAACCGTTCGAGTTATATTATACTGCTTGCAATCGGTATGACATTTGTAGTTGCAACGGCCGGGATTGATATATCCGTCGGGGCTGTTGTTGCAATTTCAGCTGCGATATCAGCTTATCTGATAGGCGGTACGCTAGTTGTAGAGAACGGTGTTCAGCAGTATGTCAGCTTTATGCCGATGCCTGTTGCGATTATAGCGGCTTTACTCATCGCAACTGCTCTTGGTATGTGGAACGGTCTTTTGATTTCACGGATGGGACTGCAGCCGATAATCGCGACTTTGATTCTGATGGTTGCAGGCCGCGGCATTGCCCAGTTGATAACAAGCGGACAGATTATAACAATATACTATAAACCGTTTTTCTTTATAGGCGGCGGTTATCTTTTCGGAATTCCTTTTTCGATTTATATAGTCGCGGCTGTTCTGGCTGTAGTAATGTTTCTTAAAAAAAGAACGGCACTCGGGTTGTTCATCCAATCTGTCGGAATCAATAAAACGGCAACAAGATTTGCCGGAATTAATTCATCGAATATAATTCTTTGGGTTTATGCCTTCAGCGGATTTTGCGCAGGTATTGTAGGTCTTCTTGTCTGTTCGAATAACAAGAGTGCGGATGGAAATAATGCAGGCTACAATATGGAACTTGATGCTATTCTTGCCGTAGTTTTGGGAGGAACATCTCTTGCCGGCGGTAAATTCTACATAATGGGAAGCGTAATAGGCGGACTCATCATTCAGAGTTTAACTACTACGATATTTTCTATAAAGGAAATTAAACCTGAGGCGAATCTGGTAGTTAAAGCTGTAATCGTTTTTGTTGTATGTCTTATCCAGTCTGAATCGTTCCGGAAGAAAGTTGCCGGAGTAATTTTTCTCAGGGAGAAAAAATCATTATGAATAAAAAAAATATTCCAATACTTTCTTGTATCACCGGCAGAAAGGGCGGGAATAGCTGCGGATCGATGTTTAATTTTAAATATCTTCTGCTGGCTGCAACAATAGCTCTTTTTATTATAATGTTCGGTATAGGCTCAGTATCGTTCAGAGGTTTCTTTTCTCTAAAAGTATTTTTCGATCTTTTTATCGATAATCCTTTTCTTTTTATTGCCGCTATCGGTATGACATTTGTTATCATCACCGGCGGCATAGATCTTTCGGTCGGTTCGGTTGCCGCGCTTACGACTATGATAACCGGAACTCTTGTGGAAATCCACGGAGTAAGTCCGGCTGTTGTTCTTCCATTTGTTCTTCTTGTCGGATCTTTGATAGGATTTCTAATCGGGATAATGGTTCATTTTTTCAAGATACAGCCTTTCATAGCGACCTTGGGAGGAATGTTTCTAGCGCGCGGAATTGCTCTGATGATAAATACAGATTCAATTACTTTAAATAATTCATTTTTTAGGGCAGTATCTAATTATCATATCCCCGTTATCGGAAACGCATTTATCACGATTAATGTCGTTATTATTCTTATAGTTGTAATTGCTGCGGTAATTCTTGCGCATTATACTAATTTCGGAAGAACGGTTTATGCAATCGGCGGAAATGAGCAGTCTGCTATTTTAATGGGTCTTCCTGTAGGACGCACAAAGATACTTGTTTATACAATAAGCGGTTTTTGCTCAGCTCTTGCCGGAGTGACGATGATGTTTTATATGCCTTCCGGTAATCCTCTTCATGGAGTCGGAATGGAGATGGATGTTATTGCCGCAGTAGTAATCGGCGGTACTATGCTGACCGGCGGTTCAGGTTATATGCTCGGTACTGTTTTCGGAGTTTTGATTTTAGGTACTATTGCAACACTTATAAATTTTCAAGGCGGAAGTGTAAATCCCTGGTGGATACGCATAATAAATGCGGCGCTGATACTTGTGTTCTGTCTGCTTCAGATTCTATTTGAAAAGAAAGGCCGAAAAATAGCTAAATCCTGAAGTGCGTGTTTAATAAAATCTTTTTCATTAGCCCCGCCTGAGCGGGGCATTTTTTTGATTAAGCTGATTTATTTTTCCGTATAAACTCCGTTATTATCATCAGCAAGAGCTTTCATGAAATCTTCGTCCTTATCATCTCCGAGCCCGACACTGTGAATGGTTACACGGCCGTTATTTAGTGATTTAATTTCTTTAAGAATTCTATCGGACGATGCGTCAGAAGGCTGACCGTCAGAAAGAAAAAATATTACATCGACTCCGCGTACATTGAGAGCAGCCTTGAGTCCTGCGAGAGCGCTTGTGCCGCCGCCTGACTTCAGATTATCAACAAAGAAGATAGCTTTGTTTTTTGTCATGTCAGAAGCTGCAAGTACATTTTTATCCCAGTAATTTACTGAAGATGAAAAAGTTAATACAGTGAATTTTGTTTTCTCATCAAGTCCGCGTATTGCAGGCATCAGTTCTCTACGAGCTGTGGCAAGTTTTGTAGATTCGTTTTCAATGCTTTTCGAAGCTAAGCTCCCGAGAGGTCCTTTGAGTTTGCTTCTGATGATTCCGCCGGCTTCGCTTGCTGCCTGTGCTCTTAATTTGTCAGACACATTGCCTTCATTTTTTCCTTCCATGCTTCCTGATACATCTACCAGAAAAACGACATTTTTGCCTTCAGTTTTTATGCCGAAATAGCTTTCGGATTTCGTAAATCTGTAGCATCCGGTGGCAGTACAAAAAATTGCAGTTAGTGTTAATAGAAATAATTTTCTTTTCATTTTTCCCCCTAAAATTTAATCTATGCTATAAAAGACGGTTTGTATATCAAGACTTTTTTGATTTTTGAACAATTGCGATTACAGATACTTCGGGTTTAGATGAGTATGTCTGAATGATTAGAACTTTACTTGCATCAATTGCTCTTATTGTGAACTCATAGGCTTTATCGCCGGTCTGAATTTTTAGATTATCATTATCCAATGTCCACTTAAATGGAATGGCTGAGTCTTCTATGTTGAGTATTCCAGTGAAATCTTTTTTGAAGATTATTTCGGTTTTGCCGGCGGGAAGGGGATCTTTCTCAATAATTTTTCCTGTGCCGGTAAAAATTACCATATCGCTTGACTGTATGTTCCAGCTTCCTGTAAGCATTATCGTGTTTGCCGTGCCGCCTGCATAAATTAAACCTGAAAACAGCAATAAACCAATCAGATACTTTTTCATTTTATTCTCCTTATTGTTTTAAAAATTGCTATTAATACTATGAAGATTTAAAAAAGCTCACTTTCTTCTGAAGATTTTCGGCCATAGCTGATAATTCTTCTGAGCTGCCCGCAATTTCTTCCGATGAGGATGCTACTTCCTGAGAGGTTTCTGATATGTCATTTACTGTTTTTACCATTTCTTCCATCGCAGTGCGCTGTTCCTGAGTTGCTGTTTGAATCATACCTGCTCTTTGCTGTATATCAAGAAATTCGAATGATACTGAATTGTTGGTTTCGACTCCTCTTTCCATGAGTTTTGATACCGTACTTGCCATAGTTTCCATTGAAGAAATTCTTTCAATAATCAGATTGATTGTTGTGAAAATTTCTTCTGCGTTTTTTGTAAAATTGTTAATCTCGGTTTCATTATCAGAAATCAGAGTATCTATTCCGCTGATGCTTTCAGCCGTCTGATCGGCAAGTTTTGAAATTTCATCCGCTACGACTGCAAATCCTCTTCCCGATTCTCCGGCGCGTGCCGCTTCTATTGCAGCGTTAAGTGAAAGCAGATTTATTTTATCCGATATCTCATTTATCATGCCGACGATGTTCTTCATTTCCTGTGAAGATGTATTTATCTTTGTCATGTTTGCGGACATGTTGCCCAAAGAATTTTCAACAGCGTTGGTAACTTGCGTTATCTCTGCGGTCAGTGAACGTGTATTGTTCATCTGTTCACTTATTTCATTCAGCTTTCTGTTGAGATCTTCAATTATTGACTGAATATAGTTTATCTTATCAAGCTGTTGATCTGTCTGAGAATTAATGTTATCGAGGTTTGCTGAAATTTCTTCAATAGTTGCGGTTATTTCTTCTGTAGAGGCCGCCTGAGATTGCGAATTTTTAGAGGCTGAATCCGCTGCTGCTGAAAGTTCTGTTGATGAAGAGGCAAGCTGTTGAGATGATGATTTTACTTCCTCGATGATTTCACGTATTCTGACGGCAAAATCATTGTATGAACTGAGCATGGTTTCAATTTCGTCATTGCCCGCTATTGCGACCGTATGTGTAAGATCTCCGCTTTTTATCATAGCCAGATTGTTTTTGACTATGTTTACACGTTTTGTCATTTTATTCGCAAACGCGTAGAGCATTATACTGCTTATTGAAATTACGATTAGAACAATAATACTCAGGCTTATTTTTATGTTTTGTATTTCTTTATAAACGTCATCAATGTATATGCCTGTTCCGAAAATCCACTGCCATGGTTCGTATGAAAGAACGAAGGATTCTTTAGGTACGATCAAATCCGGATTATCCTTTGAGGGCCATGCGTATCTGACAAATCCTTGTTTTTCGGCAGAGGTGGCTTTTTCAAGAAATTCATCGAATATTTTAAGACCGTTTTTATCCTGAAATGATGATTGGTCTTTGCCTTCCATTTGAGCATTCGCAGGATGCATCAGCATTACTTTCTGAAAATTATTTATCCAGACGTAATCAGCCAATTTATCTCCGTACCGCATCGCTCGAACTGTATGCATTGTTCTTGTTTTTGCTTCATCCTCGGATATTTCACCAGACATGGCGAGTTTTCTGTAAGATTCCGCAATTCCGACTGAAGTTTGAACTATGCTTTTGATTGTTTCTTTCTTTTTCTCAATTACAAATGATTCGACTTTAGGTAAAAGGTAGAAAAAAATAACTGCAGTGAAGGAGAGGATTATAACTATGCCGAGAAAAATTATTTTTTTCTTTATGGAGATATTGTTGGTTCCGAAACGCATTGGAATCCTCCGATGTAAGCGCTGTTATGCAGCCGGGAATCAGAAATATTTCTACATACATATTATATCATATCAAGTCAAAAAATAAAGAAAAAAACTATCCGTTTATAAAGTTGACTTTTTCTTAAAAGGGGAGAATCTTCTGTAATACCTAAAGTAAATGAATTGAAAAAATAATACCGCTGTTTTAAGTTATGACGAGTTTTATCGGAGGCTGCTATGTTCGGCGAATTTCTTATCAGAAAAGGCAAAATTGTACCGGAAGAGCTTGAAAAAGGGCTTGCCACACAACGTGATTTGAATCTTCCTATCGGAGAGACTCTTGTTCAGCTCGGATTCATCGAAATGGGTGAACTTGATATGCTGGTCTCAGAATTTATAGCTCACAAAGCCGATGAGCTGATCGGTGATGATTCTATTTGGGAAGAAAAATAATTATCGTGAATAAATTTTATCAATGCTTTTTCTGTTTGCTGTGCCTTGCGATGAGTGCCGCGTGTTCCAACACGGAAAGAAATCCCGATGATTTCGTAGTTCAGATATCCGCCGATCCGGACACTATGAATCCTATACTGTCAAGTGATTCAATATCCTCTAGCATCGCATCATATATGTTTGATTCGCTTCTTGACCGCGATAAGGACACTCTTGAAATGATTCCCCAGCTTGCAGAAAAATATGAAATTTCGCAGGATGGTCTGGTTTACAGGTATTATCTTAGAAAAGACGCGAAGTGGAGCGACGGGAGTCCGTTTACTGCCGATGATGTAGTTTTTTCATTTGAAACTATAATGAGCCCTAAAACCGCATGCGCTCATTTAAAAGTTTATTATGCGGATATTAAATCCGTTAAGGCCGTTACACCGCATATTGTGGAATATGTATTTTCAAAACGTTATTTTAAAGCTCTGGAAGTCTCTTCATCTATGCCTGTTCTTTCCAGAAAACAGTTTGGCGATGGAGCTGATTTTAACACTCATAAAGAAAATCGCTTGCCTATGGGAACAGGTCCGTATCTCTTAAAAAAATGGGACACCGGACGCAGACTTGTTTTGATCCGGAATCCTTATTATTATGGAGAGAAACCAGCCTTCTCGGAAATAGTGTTTAAAATTATTCCTGACAACAGCATTGCCTTTCAATTATTAAAAAAGGGTGAAGTCGACATAGTAAATCTGCGGCCGATTCAATGGGAACGTCAGACCGATTCTGATAAATTTAACAGAAATTTTTATAAGCTTAAATATTTTCTTCCTAATTACCGTTATATAGCGTGGAATCACAAGAAGGAATATTTTTCCGATAAAGAAATGAGAAAGGCGCTCACAATGCTTATAAACCGCAAGCAGATAATCGACAAACTTCTTTTCGGCGAATCTGTTGAAGTTACAGCTTCTTTTTATGTTATGGGTCCGGATTATGATTCGTCTTTAGCGCCGTATCCGTATGATCCCGAAAAGGCAAAAAAGATTTTTGAAGCAAAGGGATGGCGTGATACTGACGGAGACGGAATACTTGATAAAAACGGCAAAAAGTTTTCATTTTCATTTATGTATGCCGCACACAGCAAAATGAGTGAACGGTTTGCAACAATTATGAAAGAGGATTTTAAAAAAAGCGGAATTGAAGTCGGAATTGAAAGACTCGAATGGGGATCATTTCTCAAAAGAGTTGATGAAAGGAACTTCGACGCACTTATACTCGGCTGGAGTATGCCTTTTGAATCTGATCTTTATCAGGTTTGGCATTCGTCGCAGATAAAGGATGGAAGTAATTATATTTCATATTCGAATCCTGAACTCGACAGGCTTATTGAAACAGTAAGGCTTGAGCTTGATTATAAAAAGCGTGTAGAAATTTACCGGAAAATCCACCGAATAATGTATGAGGATCAACCATATACTTTTCTATTTTGTGATCCGACGCTTGTTGCTCTCAGCAAAAGATTTGATAAAGTGAATGTTCACAAGGCAGGGCTTGATTACCGCGAGTGGGTTATCAGACGTGATTAAATATATTTCAAGAAGACTGCTTCTTATGATTCCTACATTGATTGGAATTACTTTCATTACATATTCACTTGTCAGGCTGTCTTCTGATAATTACAGCCGAAACATGTCGGAAACAATGAATGAACAGACCGCAGCCGGAAGAAACAGCGCCGTATACAAAGAGGAGATGAAGCTTTTCGGTCTTGATAAGCCGATACCGATCGGTTATTTTAACTGGATTAAGAAAGCGGCAGTTCTTGATTTCGGGAATTCGCGTAAAGACGGAAGAAAGGTGACTCAGCGTATTATTGAAGTTCTTCCGAATACCATCATGCTGAATCTTTATTCCGTATTTTTAATCTATATCTTTTCAGTTTGTGCAGGACTTTATCTCGCGGTAAAGCGCGGAACAAAAATTGACCAGATATCATCCGTAGTTTTTTTTATTATTTACTCGATACCGACATTCTGGCTCGCGCTTACGATGCTTACTTTTTTTGCAGGCGGAGAATATCTCAATTTGTTTCCGCTGGAAGGAATATTAACAAGCGGTTTTGAAGAGAAACCGGTAATTGAACGTTTTTTTAACATCACATGGCATTTGACGCTTCCAGCAATTTCGCTGTCAATCGGAGAAATTATTTTTCTGACCCAGTTTATCCGTTCTAATACTCTTGAAGTATTGAACAAACAGTTCATAATTTCAGCCCGTGCAAAGGGTTTAACCGAAAAAAGAGTGATATTTGTTCATGCGTTTAGAAATTCAATGATTCCGCTTGTAACAATGATCGGAATGCTTATCCCGTCGCTATTCGGAGGGAGTGTTATTATTGAATCGATTTATTCCCTTCCTGGTCTGGGGATGATGGTTTTCGAAGCCTTTCTATCACGTGATCTTCCTGTTATTATGGCAATTACAATGTTTTCCGCAGTATTAACTTTGCTTGGAATATTGTTTTCAGACATTCTTTACAGTATTGTAAATCCGAAAATTAGGGTCAGCTGATTATGAAAATTCCGTACAAAAAGATTCCGGTTTATTATGCTGTTGCTGTTTTGTTTTCATTTGTTTTTGTTTCTATATTCGCTCCGCTTATTGCAAACAGCCGGCCTCTTGTTTATGCCGATAAAGGTAAAATAACGTTTCCGGCTCTTTTTGATTATTCCGAATACAATAATTTTGATTTTAAAAATGCGCCGGGATTCAAGATATTTCCGCCGATTAAGTATAACTATTCGGAGTATGATCTTGATTCAGTTGTTGCATCTCCTTCTGCGGATCATTATTTCGGCACAGACGAACAGGGCCGCGACATTGCAGCGAGGATGATTTACGGAACACGTAATTCTTTTATCGTAAGTTTAATCGCCGTCTTAATTTATCTTTCGATAGGAATTGTCGCGGGTTCTTTTGCCGGATATTTCGGAGGAATAGTCGATATTATTCTTTCAAGGATAATTGAAGTTGTGATATGTTTTCCTGTTTTGTTTTTTATTCTCGCATTAACGGCTATTTTTACTCCGGGACTTGTTACGATTATGGTTGTTATCGGTCTGACCGGATGGACTTCCACGGCGAGAGTCGTCAGAGGTGAGTTTTTTAAAATTAAAAACAGCGGTTATGTTCTTGCGGCGCGTGCGGCAGGAGCTGGGGATTTTAGAATAATTTTCAGGCACATTCTTCCAAATGCGCTTCCTCCTGTAATTGTAATTGCCGTATTCGGTCTTGCTTCAGCAGTTTTAATTGAATCATCGTTAAGTTTTCTCGGTTTCGGAGTACAGCCGCCGTCTCCCAGCTGGGGAGATATTCTCAGCCAGTCACGTGACTTTTTTGATTTTGCCTGGTGGCTTATGTTTATACCGGGCGGTGCTATATTTGCTGTAATAAGTTCGTATAATATTCTCGGCAGATATCTTCAGAGCCGTTATGAAAGCAATTCTCGTTAGCTTATTATTCCTTTGCTCGTGCAGCAGTTATCTTTTCAATGAGGAAACTGCTTTTGAGGAATTTCCTTCAGAAAGCGACGTTGCCGGATGGAATAGACACGATATTGCCGAATTTTATACAGGAAACATCAAAGCCCGCAGAGCGGAGTATGTTTCAATTAATAGCGGATCCCGCGTCACCTGTACCGTCTATTATTCTTCAAAGACGGGAAGTCTTATTAATTTATTTTCTTTTCAGGACTCGTCATGTCTCATAAACAATTCTGAAATGATTGTTGTTTCATCCCCGAAACATGTGAATATTCTATATTCCGGCAGAATGATTGAAATAAAAACCGAAGAAGATGTTTCTGCAATTGAAATATTTGAAAAATACTATTTGGCTGATAAGAGAAAAGCAGACCTTCCGGAAATTTTAAATCTTTTTGACTTCAATCATAAAGTGAGATACAATGAAGAGCCTTTAATTTTCGGCGGAAAATTTCCAGTTTATGAAGGAGTTCCGGCGTTTGAGCAAGGCAGACATTTCTTTGCAACAGAGGCAATGAGTCAGGATTCAGCGGATTCTGTGACATCCTTTCTTCTTAAACGAAATGATGTTTTGACTGAAAGTTTGAATCAATCACGGATTTTTTTTGTAAAGAAGGAAAAGATTTATGATGTTGTTTCTGTTAAAGGTAAGTATATATTCGGGTTTTATAACATTGAAAAAATTGAAGAAGGAAAATTTCTCATTGAAAAAACCGGTAAGCTTATAGATGAAAAAGGAAAATGATTCAAAAGATTTATTTTCTCTAAATAATCTTATGGATAGTCTTCATTCTGAATTTGAATTGAGGCAGTCTCCGTTTCTTAATGTTCTTTTTAATAACATTGATTTACTGATACTTAACTCTGACAAATGGTTTAAAGAAGGTGTTCCGCCCGAGTATTCCGAAGTAATTAATTCTCTCGTACATCTTTCAGCGCTATGTCTTGAAAAAATTGATTCTTTTATTGAATATTCATCTGAAAATCCCCGTAACAGTTTTGTTCCGGATGATATTATACGTTCGGTTGCGGACTCTTTTCGCGAAATTTCCAAGATTACTTCTTTCTCGCTGGATTCTAAAGGAGATACTTCAATAAATGTTTCGCCGAAGTTGTTCAAGGATGCATTAGTTAATATATTTCTTGTCGTTTTTCCGTATATATCCGGGAAAACCGATGTTAAAGTTGCTATAGCAGGCAGTGTTTCTGAAGTTGATCTGTCATTTACTTTCTGCGGGATTTCTCCGGATATGCCTGATCTCGGCAAAATGATGAAATTGTTTTATACTGTCAAGCATGAGGATAGTTTCAGGATACTTGCAGGGTTTAGTCTTCCTGTAGAAAACTTCAGAAGAATAGGCGGCATTACCAAAATCGATAGAGAAGAGGATGATTTAATTATATCTGTTAAGTTTTCATCGTCTGGATTTATTGAAACTGTAGAAAACATCAGAAAAGATTATTCTAAATCAGACAATCCGCAAAAAGAAGGCACTATTTACGTGTGCATCAGCGATAAGGTTGCTGAAATGTTTCTGCATGATAATCTATGCGATATCGGATATAATGTTGTTTCGGCAAAGCCCGACACTGTTACCGCTCTTGGTTTGATGCCTCTTGACAGAGCATTGATTGTTGATGCGAATTATTTAGTTACTACGTTTGAATCTCCTGATAAATTTTTCGCTTCTGTTAAATTCCCCAAAATTATTATAATTACAAAGTCAGGTGACCGGTCAGATTATCTTATTCCGGATAATGCTGTGATAATAAAATATCCTTTTGAAATTGATCAGATTTCTTCATTTATAGGATAATATGTACTTTATAATCGGTGATATCCATGGTTGCGCTTCAAAACTCACAAAATTATACAACAAGATATGCTCACGCATAAGCAGTGAAGATCAATTGATATTTCTCGGCGATTATATCGATAGAGGCGAAGATTCCTATGCTGTTCTTGAAATTCTTCGCCGGATAAGTCTATGTCACAGGACTCACTTTTTAACCGGAAACCATGAGAAGATGCTTTATGATTATATTTCGGGAAAAGAAGATCCCGGGATGTATCATCTTAACGGCGGCGGCAAAACGATAGATTCTTATAAAAAAGCCCTGGGTTCATTTTATATACCGGAAGAACACCGTGACATTCTTTTTAACAGGAATTATTATTATGAAACAGATTCGTTTTTTGCAGTTCATGCGGGGGTAGATCCGTTTTACGGAGACAATTATTCTTTAACGTCACCTTTCGACATGGTGTGGATCCGCGAAAAATTCTACAATTCTGATTGTTGTTTTAAGAAAACAATTATTTTCGCTCATACTCCGACTCAATATTTTAAAGTAAGATTGGGGGAGGTTTTTACCGATGATAAAAGAAATATCATCGGAATTGATACAGCCGCTGTTTACGGAGGAAAGCTCACATGTTTAATCTGGCCAAAAATGCAGTTTATTCAATCATGATTCTTTTCGTTTCTTTTTCGCCATCGCGCGCGAAAGAAACGACTTATAAATTTCCGGCTGTAGTCGAAAAAATACGTAGTGACAATGTTGCTGAACTGCTCTCAAAAGAAAATCTTACAAATGAAAAATACAAGATATTTGCAGGGGATAATGAAATCGGCGAAATAGCAGTGGTTGATACGGTTAAAATTGATTCTTCAGGTAAGTTTTACTTCAGAATTATATGCCGTTATTCGGTTATTGAAGGAAAAGAAAACAGTTTCAGAGCCGGAAACAGAATAGCTCTCGTTGAAGAAAAAGAAGTTGTTATTAAGACTTACGT
>JAEWVM010000012.1 GCA_023396615.1 Spirochaetota bacterium
GTTCTCATTGAAGCAAAACAGCTGAGTCCGAATGAATATCTAATCAAATGCGCGGGTTACCCGAAAGACGGTCTTGAAGGAATACAGATGGAAGAATCCGCAAAAGAAGCGGCTCTTTTGAACGCGCAGATGATTGCAAAAAATAAATTTAAAACAATTGATACCGTTAAACTCGGCGAAATACGCAAAAGTATATTCAATGGCTCTGCCGCAGAAATAGAATATGTGCTGGTCTATCCAGATATAAAAAAATATTTGCGTTAAGAACAATACCATAAAACAATATCATCATGACTTGCAATAATGTTCCCACATACTGTCTTCCTCAGAAAAACAGCAGAAAAAGCTTTTATTCTGAACTCTCTGAATTTAGTGATAAATTGATCAAAAGCGTATCAAAAAAAGAAAAGCAGATTATAAAACATTACACTGCTTTCATTAGAAATAATTCTGCTGAAAACATAAGAGACGAAACAGAGCACATGATCGAAATTCTTATCGCGGGAACACTCTGGAAGAATTATACAGGAACAGCATTAAAGACAAAGTCGATTTTCTTTCCCATAATAAGCTTGTGCAAGGCGCAATCAGACGGAAAAGAACTCGTCTGCGCATCGTGCTCCGATTTATGCAATATCGGCATGGTTTCAACCGCGATGAAAAAATATTCAGTTAAAGTATATCTCATTCCGCATTCATCGGATTTTTCGCGCTTTCTTGTAAAATGGAAAATGAACAGCGACACCGGTCTCGTCGGTGTCGCGTGCGTTCTGAATCTGCTGACAGGCGGATACGAAATGAAACGTCTTGGAATCACATCGCAGTGCGTATTCCTTAATTATTGCGGATGCAAAAAACACTGGAGCAAAGAAGGAATACTTACGGGCATAAATATCAATCGCCTGATTGAGTTAGTAAAATAATCCGGTTACTCAGCCGTCTTTTTCATAACCCATGCCATATTTTTTCCGAGATTTACAAATACAGTCTTCCCTTCTTCGTCTTTCTGGATATCTCCGGGAGCCATTGAAAGCGTCATATTCCAGTATGTTGAACTCGGAATTACCATTTCAAGAATTCCGAAAAAGAAATTTATCGCCGAATATGTAAAGTTAGATCCGGCTCTGCGCACGCTCGTCACAGCCGCTCCTGTTTTTCTGCGCATAAAATTTCCGTTTGCCCTTGAAACGGTTCCGCATCTTTCGATAAGAGCCTTAACCGGAACAGTTACGTTTCCGTAATAAACCGGCGAACCGATAATTATTCCGTCAGCCTCTTTCATCTTCATTATCATTTCATTCATTCCGTCGTCCGATATGATGCATTTCATATCTTTTGTTTCCTGGCATTTTCTGCATCCGATACATCCAGAGAATCTTTTGCTTCCTATTTGAACAAGCTCTGTTTCAATACCTTCTTTTCTGAGTTCCTCGAATACGATTTCAATCGCCTGCTGGGTATTTCCGTTAACACGGGGACTTCCGTTAAAAGCTACAACCTTCATAATCTACTCCATTTATAATTAATTCAATTCAGTCATTCGCTGAATTCAAGTCAAAAATTGCATTGACATTATAAGGTGCTCACTTTTTTTTGATCACGGAGGTAGCTATGCCAACTTATGACTATGAATGCTCAAAATGCGGTCACGTTTTTGAAAAATTTCATTCGATGAGCGAGACTCCTGCGGTTGTATGCGAGAAGTGCGGTGCCGACTCCAAAAAGAAAATCGGCGGCGGAAACGGAATCATCTTCAAAGGTTCCGGATTCTACGTAAACGACTATAAAAGCTCAGGCGGAAAATGCGACTGCTCAAAATCGGGAAGCTGTCCGAAAGAATAAACAAAACAATCAGGAGGTTCTTGCAGCCTCCTTTTTCATATGCTTTCTCTGTCTCTGAATTGTTCTCAGATATTTTTCTATCTGAATCAGCATTCCGCCTCCGATAGAATCATCCCTCATTTTAAAGCCGACAAGTGAATCAACATAGTCGGTGATACTTTCAGGGCTCTTTATCGCTTCAACCGGAATAAGTAGATATTCAATATCCGGCATCAGAACCTTCGCGCTTCTTTTCGGATACAATGATGTTCTTGCGTTATAAACAGGCATCACAATCTTGAGATTGTTTTTTCTCATGTCATTTATTATATTGTCGACGGTAATATCATTTTCTTTCGTCAGCTCTATAAAATCAGAAAGAGCGAGTATAGGCCCTTTTGCCGCAGATGCTTTTCTATAAAGAATTTTAGTCTCTTTGGAAAGAGGACGGTTTTGACTTTGAATATTTTTTGAAACAGAAGCTTCCTCCTGCACCTGTGTTTTTGATCCCGAGAATATTGAAAATATACTTTTTACTATTCCAATCAAAGTTGAAAATAATCCTTTTTTACCCTGAATAGATGCCTGAGAAACTTCACTTCGGAGTTCTTTCTGCTTCATGTAATTTTCATATTCTTCAGATACATATTTGAGATGAGTCATTTCTTCAGGATTACTGCGTATCTGAGCCGGAGCGTTTTTATCATTAAGAATTATTCCCGATGCTCCGTAAAATGCGGAAAGCTTCTTCATAACCATGTCTTTTTCGAAATCAGGAAGAGAAGCGAAACGCACGGGATCATTGCGCATATAGTCAAAACTTGACTCAAAAAGCTTAACAAAATTACGAAGATCAAACAGCCATTCAGCACCCGCAGAATCAGAAAAAAGAAAAATGGCTTCCTTGTTCAGATTTTCTTTTGATGCCCATGAAGAAAGTACATCAGCAGTGATATTAGGGAACGTCGAAAATATATCATGCGCAGGAATAGCACCGTTTTCACGGATTATCTTTACAATATCGCCGCTGTAAATACGAGCCGGATCAAGAAGCTTATCAACTTTCATAATACATTCTCTAAGTGAATGAAAATTCTTAACTTCGCACATTTCTTTCGGAGCGAGAGTTGAAGCAATTCCTTCCATGAGAATATTAAGTATATAATCGATTTTGGTATCGCGGTAATCCGAAACATCCGTACTTGTTATTCCGAAAGATTTGAGCTTTTGCTTAATAACATCGATGCGCACACCGATTACGGGTATTATCTTTCTAATATCTAGGGTGCGTTTTATATGTTCATAATTAGACGAATGAAAACAGAACTCTTCAGTCGCCTGAACCTGGTTTCTCACAATTGCGAAATTTTTAAAAGTAAATATTGTTTTATCAAGCGAAGAATTGATAATCTTGCCGAGTTCCTGTTTGTTTACAGACTGAGAGACAAGCTTGGAAAGATTGAACATTCTGAATCGGGCAATAAGAGCATTCAGAGAATCGAGCGAACTCTGATTGCGCTGAATGCAAAGTTTGTCAAAACGGTCTCTTGGAAGATTAACTGAATATTCTTCCGTTTCTTTTATCAACAGTTTCTTCTGTGCATCATCGAATTTAAAATCAAATGAAATAACCCTTCCGATATTCATCGGAAAACGGTGAAGAAGCATCTCGAGAATGTAATCAATATTCTTATCGCGGGCAATAGTAAACGGAATTTTTATATTTCTGGAAAGCTTGATGTGCTCCTTTGTAGCAAGAGTAGAAGATTTTCCGGCGATAAAAGCACGCTGAATCTGATCGATCTCAAGCAGAGTTTCGAAAAGAAAAGGCTCTATCGCGCTTCTCTCGTCAAGAAAGGGAAAAACGTCCCTGGGATTTTTTCCGGCAAGATTAATCATTTTTTCACCGTTTATTGTTTTTTATAAAGGCTGAAACTTCCCCTTCACTTATTTTCTGTTGTTCGCGCGTCACGGTGTCTTTTACCGTGACTGTTTTTTCATTTATCTCTTCATCCCCTATTATAAGCGCAAAACGCGCATTTTCTCTATCCATTTTTTTCATCTGAGATTTCATGGACTTGCCGCTAGGATCAATATCGGCAGATATTCCTTCAATACGGAGTTTTCTCAAAAGTTCAGCCGAATGCTGAAAATATTTCTCATCGGAATATATGACAAAAGCATCCAAAGACAAAGGCGCCGGCGGATTCCCTTCCGTAAGAATCATAAGTCTTTCTATTCCGGCCGCGAAACCTACTGCAGGAGTCGGTTTTCCGCCGAGAATTTCAACAAGCTTATTATATCTTCCTCCGGCAGCAAAAGCGTTCTGACCGCCTAGAGCCGTAGTAACAAATTCAAAAGTTGTTTTAGCGTAATAGTCAAGTCCGCGCACAAGAAAAGGATCTTCCCTGAAAGCTATTCCTGCGCCGGAAAGATAAGACTTAACAGACGAATGATGATCGGCACATGAAGAACAAAGAAATTCGGGAAGAACAGGTGCGGCATCCTTAAGGGCTTTGCATCCGTCTTTTTTGCAGTCAAGAATACGCAATGGATTTTTTTCAAGACGTTTGACACAATCTTCACATAAAGCAGATTTGTTTGACTGATAATATTCTTTAAGCTTTTCAAGATAAGCCGGACGGCATTCTTCACAGCCGATTGAATTTATCAATAACTCATAATTCGAAATTCCAAGATCTATTGCAATCGAATTCATCATGGAAATTACTTCATAATCATAAAAAGGCGAATCATCACCGAAAAGCTCGGCACCGAACTGATTGAACTGACGGAGT
>JAEWVM010000054.1 GCA_023396615.1 Spirochaetota bacterium
TTATCTGGCTCAATATTGCGATTGAGTTTGTAGTGTTTCTTTACATAGATACTAAAACCAATAGGTTGAATCAAATAACCGATAACATTAACTATTTTTAGCAAATGAATACTTGGATAAACTTTGATGCTTATGTAGGACAAACATAAATTGATTATTAAAAAAATTATATGGAATATCGAGACTATATATCCGTGGCGATCTGCTTGAATCAATATCCTATATGTTAATGCAAAAAAGTATTGTATAAATATTCCAAATGCAATTATTACCACCAAAGAAAGAATATAAATATAATTAAAATCCGCATTTATAAACAAAGGGTAAATAACGGCCACAGCAACAGCGTATCCGACATATATAAGAGCGATTTTTTTGAAAAAAGAATCAAGCGCTCTAATAATTTTTGAAACCTTTTCTTCATTATTTTCGGATAAAGATTTATAAAGAGCGGCCATTGCCACTCCGCTTATGCCCCCTTCTAATAATTGTATGTAATTTAAGAATTGTGTAATTGATGACACCAATCCATTAACCTCTGAACCGAAATAATTTAAAACTAACTTAGGTATAATTAATCCGTTAATGATGGTGAATATTTGCAAAATTACCGCAAATAATATATTCAATTTGATGAGTTTTTTATTCATGTATTTTATTTTAAGTTCTTTCTACGTTAAATTAGTATATACATTTTACACTTGAAATTATAAAAATGTTAATTTTCAATTGAATTTGCATATTTTGGTATAATCGAGCTTTAGAAGTGAATCTCAAAATATAGCACTAAATCCCGAAGATGGGAATTGATTAAAGTTAACAAAAAATGAATATCGCCGCCGGTAGTCGGGGTACGGCGAAAATAGAATATAAACAATTGACTTTGCAGTAGTAAATGTATGATTTTACTTACATTTCTGCGCATGCTTGAAGTATACTATTTATGTGTTTGATAAAAAAATTTTGTTTTCTATTTTAATACCAAATCTCGGATTTTCTGACGTTTTATTTGACTGTTTTAAATCCGTTTGCTTTCAAAAAGAAAACAGCCACTTTGATTATGAAATCATTGTTTGCGATCAAAGCGATAATGAAGTATATGAAGACATTGTAAAAAAAGCAGATGATTCATTTGGTGGTAAGATTAAGTTTATACATTCAAATATTCGTTCTCTTTTCCGTGCTAGACACACACTCATGGAATATTCTAGAGGCGATTATATTGTTTTTGTTGATAGCGATGATTTTGTTGCCGACGATTACTTAGAATCTATATACAATGATTTAAAATCGTTTAATTTTCCAGATATATTGATACATCACGTTTCCCCGTGTGATTATAACGGTACCCTTTCTGAAAAACAATCGCCATTTCCTAGCGATATCGAAACCAATGTTATGAATTATTTTTTATACTCTTTTATAATTAATTCCGTTGTCATGAAGATATTTAAAAAAAGAATATACGAGCTTGGCAATTACAATATTGATTCCTCTGTTACAAACGGAGAAGACAAGGTTTTTTCTTTACCCCTAATGAAAAGCGCTTCAACGATTTTTGTCGACTCCCATCTCGATAAATACTTTTATAGACAAAATAAAGAATCTATGGTTCATAACCCGAATTTTAGCGATATAATCAGTACAATTAAATTTGCTGCCCCGCCACACGATCTAGCACCCAAAACCCCTTATCAGAAAGAAATATTTGTAACATGTCTTTTTACATATTTCACGAGTAGCACCATTAATCTTGTTTGTAACTCTAAAATCACTTTTGAAAATTTTAAGCAATTAACAAAAATGATTGATTTCGAAATTAAATCCAATTCGCTTAATCTTTTTCATGCGAGGGGAACAAAAAATAAGATATTATTTCTATTATTATTTTTTAAATTTAATCGTCTATTGCATTATATTCTTAAACAAAGGGCAAAAAAGTATTCATAATGAGGATTATGTGAATGGTCGCCAACGCGCAATTGAAAACGCTAGCTGACATATATAATTTTGAAGATACACAATGCTTTTATACGCATAATTCTTCAACAATCGGGGGGTTCAGTTTGCGAAATTTGATTATTAATATATACAAAAAATACTCACTTTTTGTAAGAAGGATTTTCCGATTTTGCACATACAAAAGACTCAAAAACAAGAAGGTCAGCATTATTTCTAATAATTGTACGGGGGGGTTATGGCCCATGACTATGGCCTGAAGTTTTTATCTCCGACAGTTAATTTGTGGATGTCGTTCGATGATTTTGTCCTTCTCGCCAATAATCTAAAAACATATCTCGATTGTCCGCTTGTTAATTCAATGATTTATTCATACCCATCTGGGACAATTATAGGATTTAAATATGGTATTGAAGATATCACTATTCACTTTAAGCACTATAAAACGTTTGAAGAAGCCGCATCTAAGCGGAAAGAAAGATCTGAACGAGTATTATATGCCAATATTAGAATTGTGGTTATGCTATTGTCCCTTAGTGAAAAGGATTACATTAAACTCAATACAATCCCGTATGATAAGGTGTTAATTACAGGACAATCATACAAAGAAAATCTGCCGAATGTAGTGATTTGCAGAAAATTGCTTCGTAAGGATAACCCGAATGCATTCAAAGGTGTTTTCGACAGAAAAGATTATGAAGTGTTTGATGTATCGACATTCCTTTTGCCGAAGAATAACTAATCAATTATTTTCATTATTAACACGCGTCAAACTAGAGGACGCTGGTTTTTATCGAAACAATTAAAAAAGTGAAAACACACCCACGCAGCGGTGCGTTGTCATAATCCGAGCGGTTTGTCTTAAGCAGATTAATTAACAATTTCGGACGCAACTATGACAAGTTACGTACAAATTTAAATGTTTTCTAAAATGTTTTTTGTTGTAAGGCTGGTATTATAATATAATCTGTTATATGACAAGCGTCCGGATATTTTTTAAAAAAAATGAAATCATGATAAACAAACTTCTTTTTTCCTTATTATCCTTTTCCTTATTAACGGCATCTTTCTTTTCTTCTTTTTATTTTTTGTTGCCCACTAATTTAAATCAAAACTTCAACCTAGCCTCTGAAATAATTAAACAGAGCGAAAATATTGATAAAAAGCCATTAGGACTTTTAACTACATCTAACACCTCGACCTATTATTATCGTTACAACGACATTCAATTCGGCAGTGTAAAAAAATTGCAAGATAAATATGAAGATTTTGTTTTTTTAAAAACTTATTTGAATATCAATAACTATACCATAACTATTGATAATCCTTTCACTTCAGCAAAGGAAAACATAACCCTAATAAGCACACAAACTCCGAAAGATGACGTTGTAAACAGCAATCAAGCCCTCTACCCAGATATTTCTTTGCTGGCAGGTCAAAATAATGTCGGATATTATCCGAAGATTAATGAAATTTATGTTTCGAAAATTTATGCTGATGATTATTTTAAGTCAATCGGCGAAGAAGGAAGCGAAGAATATTCTAGCCTAATTGGTCAAACAATAAATATTTATTTAAGAAACTCTAATACTGTCCCCTTTGTAATAAATGGCGTTTTTGATCCTTCTCAACAAGAAAGATTGACTGACATAACGAGCGTTTTTGGCAATTATTTCATTATTCGTGCGGAATCCACCAT
>JAEWVM010000069.1 GCA_023396615.1 Spirochaetota bacterium
CCGATAAATCATAAGAGTGAAGAGAGATGTGATTATTAGTATTGTAATTGTGCTTATTGCAAGATTCAGAAGAGATATCTTTGAAGAAAGACGTTTCATGAAATTTCTCCCTTGCGTAGTTAATGGAGTATAACGGACTAATTTAATATATTCAAGAAATTATTGATTTGGTTAACTGTAAGACTTTATTTTTTATAATACAAATTTCAAAGTGCATATAAATCCATTGTTGTTTTCAGCATGGAAATTTCCCTGAAGCTGTTTTGTCAGCATTTTGATAAGTGTTAATCCGAATCCGCTAGATTTATTGGGATCAAATTTTTCAGGAAAACCGGAGCCGTTATCGCTTACGATTAATTCTATTTCTTTATTCTGTTTTGAAAGTGTAATTGACAGGAGCCCGCAATCAATTCCGGAGAAAGCATATTTCAAAGAATTGGTTATAAGTTCATTGACAATGGTTCCTATAAGAAAAACTGTCTTTGCATTCATTTGAAAATCTTCGATGTTCTGCGAAATTGTAATCATTGATTTTTCAGGAAAATTTTCCACAATTGCCTTAACTAAATCTTCGAGATATTCCTTTATTGAAATATCTCTGTAGTTATCTGAAAGTAGAAGTTTTTCATAGATGAATTTCATGCTGTCGACACCGCCGATTGCTTCATGAAGTTTTTCTTTTGTTTCAATGCAGTCTGTTGAGGCGGCCTGCAGTTTCAGTAAATTGGAAATATTGGCAATATTGTTTTTTATTCTATGATGAACCTCGCGCAGAATCATTTCTTTTTCTTCCAGCTGCTGCTTTATTTGAATTTCGTTCTGCTGAAGTTTTTCTTTTGAGCGCAGATTTTCAGAAGATTCTTTTGCGAGAAGAATGTTTGAAAAACTTAAGCGCGATACAAGTTTGAAAAAATTAACAAGGAAAAGCATAAGGTTCCGGATCTTCTCTCTGCTGTAGACCGGGATTTTCCGTAAGGCTTCAATGTAAGTTTGTTTGTCAAAACCGTAAATTTCAGCCTGATTCTCAAAATACTTTTCATCTATCACATCGTCGTCATAAAAGAACTGTCCCGTAAAAATATTGCCGGTGTGTTTTCCATTAATGAAAAGAGGGGTTACAACATCCCATAAACCGTTTTTGCATTTATAATCGGCGAATTCATCTGCCTTGAGCATCTTTGCAAGATGAAGATCGCTTTCTGTACAGTTAACCGCACTTTTATCATTTACACGGTGAAACTTTGTGCAGATATCCTGCCAGCCTGTTGAGACAAGAATCTTTCCGTCTAAATCAAGCAGAGCGGTTACCATGCCGGTTACAGAACAGAAATTATCAAGTATAGACTGAACTGCTTCGATATCAACTGCATTTCTAAGATCAATTCCGCCTGAATCACTTTCGGGATTAAGAAGACTGTCGAGCCTGCTGCTTAAAAGAATTTCTCTTTTAACAATTTCGTTTTCTGCGTTGATGAGCTGATTGTTCATCTGAATAAGTTCTTCGTTTGTTGCGGCCAATTCTTCGTTAGCAGCTTCCATTTCTTCGTATGCTGAATTCAGTTTGTCATTCGCGGATAAGAGTTCGGTCTGCTTTTTCTGAACTGCTGTTTTTTCATGATGAAGCCTAAAAGCCATTTTGATTGATGCGTCGAGAACGACTATTCCGCTGTTTTTAACGACATAACCGAACGAAGTAATGGTTTCTGTTTTTTCGACAATTTCCTTCTCGGTATGAGATGATAGAAATATTATAGGAATATCTTTTTTCTGAAGTATTTCTTCAGCGATTTGTGTTCCGTCTTTCTTTCCCTTCCCTAAATCAATATCCATAAGAATTAGATCGAAGGAATTTTCTTTTGAAAAAACAGCTTCAACAGCGTCCTCTCCATTATGACAGAGAACTACAGAGTAGCCGTAATCTTCGAGTTCGTTTTTACCGCATTCGGCAATCAGAATTTCATCTTCAACAAGCAGTATTTTTTTGCCGTTAAGCATTGCCATTCGGATATTATAGGCGATTACTATAAAAATTCAAACAAATTATGGCATAGTTTGTTTGAAATTATCAAAATAAAATAAATTCCTAACTTGTGAATATATTTATAAGTTAGGAATAAAATCTAAAATAATTCAACGTTTGAATTCGGTTAATGATGATGGAGGCAAAGTGTTTTCGACAACAACAACTGTTCCTGCAATAAAATCGTGTATTGCTCTTTTTTTTGAATTTGTTAAGACAAATGCAACTTCGCTCCAGAACCAGATTCTTTCCATAAATCTGATTGCAACAAAATATAATGAACCGAAAAGTGTGATGAAATCGTTGTATGTAAATTTTTCGGATGCAATTAGTTCGTTTGAGGAATAATTTCCTATAATAATGGCAAGCCAGATCAGATTCATTATACTGAAAAGAATGTCTCCTGAACTTCTCAGAATTGAATTTTTTAGTGTAATATCTGTGAAATCTAATTTGACGACTTTTAATCCAATAATGCTTTTTCCGGGGGTGGCTCCGGATTTAGTATGAAAATAAATAAAATAAAGGGGAATTGTTATAAATGAAATAAACATTAACCCGAAGAGATAATGCTGATTCATTTCCAATAGATAGTAGATTGGAATAAAAAAAGCAGACATAATTGATGAATCTATTAAATTGGCAAAAAATCTGTTTAAAAATCCGGCATATTCAATTTCTTGTTTTAGAGTATTTTTGTTCGTTGATTTTTTATCCGAAGAAAGAGAAGACAGCCGTTCCACGACAATTTTATATCTCTCGGGATATTTTTTTCTGTCAATACTCTGCTCGATATCTAACAATTGCTTTACGGAATAACCTTGAATTTTAAGTTTATAGGTATTATTGGAATCTGACATAAACCCGTCTCTTTTAATTGGTTGTTCTAATTTGATACTTTCTTTCAAGAATGTCAATTGTAAAAAAATAATAGATTATCAAGTCGAAACATGTTGAAATTGGTATTTATCGAAAATAGGAATAAGGTTATTGTTTAATCTGCGTGAAATATCTGAAAATGCCGCACTTTGTTTTCTTGACTTATAGAATATATGTTCAAAAATATTGCGTTGTTTGAGGCGGCTTTATGAATATAGACCAATCGGAACTGACTAAGTCAGTAGCTTTTTGCGGCTTGATCTGCCGTCTTTGTTTTATGGCAGATAAGTGTGACGGCTGCAAAACTGATAATAATCTTTGTGAAAAGAACTGTTCTGATGAAGGTTGTTTCAACCGCAGCTGTTGTGAATCCAAAGGGCTGAAAGGTTGTTATGAATGCGCGGAAATATATGCCTGCACTCGGGGCATTTTCAGTTTGGGTGATATGTCGAAGATAAAGGCGTTTTCAATATGCATTCGTGAGGACGGGATAGAATCATTTGCCAGCTCTGTTGTTGCGAATATAAAGAAGGGCATCAGTGTCGAAAAGGGAAAAGATTATGACGGCAAAAGTATTGATGAGGTTTTAAAAATGCTGAGAAATGTAGATGAATCATAAAAGAAAAATAAGAATATCATTATTCTATTTTCTGATGATGTCGACAATTATGTTTATCTATGACAGCTGTTTCGTTGACAGATGGGAATGGCCGACATGGATTCTATTGCCGTATATGGTTTTTATGGCTATTATTTGCATTTTGCCAGGGATTCTTCTCCTTAATCTTGCTTTAAGAAATATATATCTTTATCATACGGTTTCATTTCTGCTTTATGTTCCTGCAGGGTTCAGTCCGTATCTTCTTAAAAAGTACGGAGCGATAATAGAATCAACTAAATTCTGTTCGAATGGACTTCTCTGCTTATTTGTAGTATTTTGGATTTATTCTCTCAGTGTTGCGGTTTTGGGATGCTTTGCGGAAGTATATTATAGAAAAAGGAAGTCTCTGAGAAAGTAATGGTTAATGATAAAAATATTTTCCTGACTGTTTTGCTGTGGATTCTTTTTTTGTTTTTAAGTTTATATTTTGAAGCTGATCTTATGTTTTATAGGTTTGTTATAATGACAATTCTGTCATTTCTATACCCGATTTTAGTTCATAGTATCAGATATTGGAAACTTCTTTCTGTGTTCGTGGTTGTTGCGCTTACATCCAATATTATAGGGAGTTATTCTATTTACATGGAATACAGGTATGATAAAATATCATTATTTTTTCTGATGATTTTTGCAGCGGTAATAATTATAATATTGTTTATGTCTTTTACGTTGGGTTTTGTCTTGCGAAAAATTCTTGATAAAAAGAAAAATAATAACTGATTAGGTTTTGAAATTGATAATAATAAATAATTCCGTGTATTAGGAGTATTGTATGACAAACCCTATTGATGATGCAGTTAAAATGTTTGAAGAAGGTTTTATCTGTTCTCAGGCGGTTTTTGCCGCTTTTTCAGAGAAATACGGTCTTGATAAAAAAATCGCGCTTAAAATTGCGAATGGATTCGGCGGCGGAATCGCAAGGAATCAAGAGGTATGCGGCGCTGTTTCGGGAGCCATAATGCTTATCGGTCTCAAACATGGGAAAACAGAATCAGGCGATTCAGTTTCTCATGAAAAGACTTATGAATTAGTTAATCAGTTTATTAATAAATTCACTGAAAAGAACGGTTCAATTAATTGCTTCGATCTTTTAAAATGTAAATTGCCCGAAGCAAGAGAGAAGGGATTATTTTCTTCTCTGTGCCGCAATTATGTGCGTGATGCCGCAGAGATAGCTGGCGGGCTGCTGACAAAATGATGTTGAAAGATAATAGAAAACTAAACCGGCTATTTTGAAATACCTGACTAACAGATAAATACCGCGATTATTGCAGAAATCAAACGAATGAATCAATTGAAAATGACCTCAGTCCATGAGGCAAATGTATGAGCATTTGCCTCATGGGGACATGATATCATTTTATTAAAAATATTTGTGTAACATCAAATTGCATATTGCATCTAATAGCTAAAACTGATATGATGTTGACTTTTAAACTGTTGATATCATGATAAATAATATCTTGGGGGTTTCGATGAATAAAAGGGTGATGCTTTCTGTTTTGCTGGTTTCTGCATTTGCGGTGATGGTCGGCTGCTCTACCGTTTATGTCAAAATTGACAATGACATGCCGAAAAAAAAATGTTTCTCAACATCAGTATATGTTTTTCCTATACCTAAAGCGAAGATGCGTCTTGGTTTCATAATGAGCCATATGGAAAAAGGGAAAAAAGCTGAAGAAAACTATTCGTCTTTTCCCATGAAGGAAAAATTTCTTTCTTCTGTACAGAATCAGTCTGAGTTAGTGTCCTCGACTTTGAAATTAGATTTAAGCAGCAAAATTCCGGATGATTTGTATACTAAATTTGTTTATGATGATGATGTTCTGGATTTGTCCAGTGTTGCGTCGCAGATAAAAACAGATTATCTTCTGACATATCAGATTTTAGAGTACGGCAACCTGACTGACCGCGCTAATCTCAGAGCAAGATACACTGTTTATGATGTAAAAAAGAATGAAGCTGTCTGGATGGCAATATCCGATAAGGAAGTGGAGCTGGAAGGATTTTTTGCAGGAGAGAGTGATAATGCAAAAGTGGAAAAGGTGCATAAAGCTCTTGAGGCAGCAATTAATCTTTCTATAAAAGATATATTTGAATCATTGGCTGATTGATATTCTTAATCGAAAATTCATTATTTTGAATAAATGATATAGCGCAATCATAATAAAAGTCCGGCATTTCTGCCGGATTTTTTGCTTATTTTACAACGCCTAATTCTTCTAGATATTCTTTCATCCATGAAAAATATGTATCAGCCATAATTTGATAACCTGATGCTTTCGGATGTATTCCATCAGTTGACATGTTTGCTGTGCCCCATACGCCTGTCCAGATGTCGTCAATAAGTTCAATGTCGGTCAGGTTTGTTGTTGAAGTGTTTTTGATGTCTTCAAACACAGTATTGCACTGATCAATGATGTCATCCTGGTCGGTGGAGTTTGTAATTCCTTTACCGGCTAGCATGTCTCTCGCGCTGTCTTCATTGTAGAATTTTGCGACAAATACAATACGTTCTTTTGTATCAAGTTGGGTGATGATGTTTTTGATGTTGCTTTTGATAGTGTTGAGTGTTGTGCTTAGGTCTGCTGCATCACTGTTCAAAAAATCGTTAGCTCCCAGACAGATGATGACTATATCGGGATCATTTTCAAGAAGATCGCTATTGATACGTGCAAGCGCGTCGTCAGATGTGTCTCCGCTGACGCCGGAATTGATAACATCAGCTGTTACTTTCTCCTGCAAAAAAGCAGGGTATGATTTGGTTTCATCAACACTACCCGCCGTAACGGCTGACATCCCTTCCGTTATA
>JAEWVM010000089.1 GCA_023396615.1 Spirochaetota bacterium
TAAGCCTCACGGCAGAAAATTGTTTTCCGTTAGAAAAAACCATTCCGTTATCAATATACGCAGGCATAAGCGGAATATAACCTTTCGAAATCATGTCATCAAAAGATGACAGCCTCATAGCTTTGTAGTCTTTTCCCTTCTTGAAAACAACACCCTGATCGATGAGAACAGAAAAAAGAGGAGTATATCCCTTCGATATCATCTCATCAAAAGATGTAAGGCGCATGGCCTTATAATCATTGCCTTTTTTAAATACAACACCGTTGTCAATCCATACAGATAATAAGGGAGTATAACCCTTTGAAACCATTTCATCAAAAGAAGTAAGACGCATGGCTTTATAGTCTTTGCCTTTTTTAAATACAACACCGTTGTCGATATAAACCGGAAATATCGGAATATATCCGGAAGAAACAGCAGCATCGAATGAAGTAAGAATTCTTGCAACATAAGCATTTTCAGAAAGTAAAATGAAAGGAGATAGAAGAATGAATGAAAGCATAATTATTTTATTCATAAAGAGCCTCCGTAAACATATTGTATTTACTTAGACTAACATCTGAAAGTTATTAATTCAATTAAAAAGAAGCTTATCCTTTGTCTCTTGATTATTAATTCGGGATATTTATATTTTTTATAAAATCACAAAATAAATCCGACGAACGAATACCTTCGAAATCATTATCAGAATTAATCATTGAAGAGGGATATCCTTCAGGATTATATTTAACAGCAAGAGCCAATTCTTCAACTGCCTTTAGCACATTTCCTTTCTTGCCCATAAGACAAGCCATGTTATAATGTGCTGACGCAAAACTTGAGTTGAATTGATCAATCAATTCACTATCTAAACTTCCGCCCATGACTTCCTGCATTATATCGTCGGAAAGTTCATCCATTTCTGATCGCACTCCGGTGAAAGCACTCCAGTCTATCGAAAACAATTCAGCATATGTCTTCTCCGCTCCGACATTGTCTCCATTTAGTATTTGAAACACCGCGATTCTATTGGTTATAAAAACATAATCAGGATGATTCGGCTCGATGTCATTACGCAGATTTGTAAACCAATCAATTGCTTTAGTGAATTGCTTTGCGGAAATAAAAGATCTCACTACAGGCTCAATAAACGGTATGAGCCTGTGTACGGATAATCCTCCGGCTATACTAATAACAGAATCATAAAAACCGCGCGATTGAAAGTGTTTGACTATTTCAGAGGTTATCCTATAATCACTGCCTCCGATATAACAATAAATAAAATCAGGCAGACCCGAAAGACGTGGATGATCAACAAGTGAATCGAGCAGTCTTTCACGTATCTGAGGTATCGGCCATAATTTCATTAAGGTGTTGTTATATTTTGTTATATCGCTCTTAAAATGATTTAACAGAGCCATATACTCATCACTGAACACATCGGCGGCATGCTGAAAATGTTCAATAATAACGCGAGAAGTCTCTTCGCTACAGGAATCAATTATGCTATGAAGAGATTCTTTTGACGTTTGTTCGAGATTTTTACGAATTTCATATTCATTGATTAGAGATGAGACAATTTCAGCATCTTCATTTTTTTCCAGATCAGAAAGCAGTTCCGGAATAATTTTTTTAACAGGATCCTCCAGAAGTATACTATTACGGTCTATGTATTTATGCGCGCGGAAAGCTGACCATTTAGTGTATTCTTTATACGCGCGCGAAAAAATCATATATGCACGCGGAAAGTTAATCTTCTCCGGAATTTCCAAATCAGTTTCAGAAAGAAAAAAGAAATCACGGGCATACTGAGAATCGCTATTGCAGATTTCTTTCCATCTGTCCACAAATAACCGAACCGCATTGTCGATACCCGATTCATGAATTTCGTGCACCGTCTCAAAGATTGCTGCCATCGGAAATTCTTTCCATTGATGGGCGAATGATGACAAATAATCTGCGGCATCATTCTCTCCGTTAATAATTTTATGAGCCGCTATAACAAGTTGTGCCTGAACAATACGCTTAACAGACGGGTCAGGTAAAAAAGCCAGACAATCAATTATTCTTTGAGCAGTCTCGTAGAACGGTTTTTCATCGCATGTCATTTCAACATAGGAATCTACAATTTTAGTGATAAGCTTCACCAGACGCGGACCTGGGCCTTTTTCTGCGGCTTGAAAAAGAATTTCAAAAAGAACATCTTTTTGCGGATGCAAATAAATCTGATCTCTAAAGAAACCAACTGCTCCAAGAGAGTCATGAATAAAATTCTCCCAAACTGTGGGATCACGCAAAGCACCGGCATCAGACTCGAACAGCAAAATAAACTCCTCGAATTTTTCTTTCGGAATACGGACTTTCCACTCGCGGTATTCTTTTTCTTCAGACATGATTTCGTGGAAAACAGTTTCAAGCGAAGGCGGCACATCAACAATCCCCGCATTGATGAGCATAGTACCGATGATTGCCGATACACGATCTCGGTCGCATCCGCCCTTTATGCTGTACTTTTCAAAAAGCGAAAGAAGACGGGGTATCACAGACGGCTCACCTGCCCCAAGTTGTTTAACGCGCGGCATTATGAAATACCAATGCGGTCTGTACATTTGAAATTCATCAGGCATTAATAAAAGAAGATCACATACTGATTCTGCATATTTCTTCTGATTGATTTCAACAATTTCTTTATCGCTGGCACTTTCACCCGGAAGCGTTAATTCGTTTAAACGGCGAATTTCAGCCTCATATGCAAGCGTGCGGTAGATCGCAGAAGAATGAGATATCAGCTCATTAATCTTAGCATCATACGCACCATAAACAGACTTCTGCTGTTCTGATGATAATAGCGCATATACGGCGGCAACTTCCTTGATGTACTGTTCAGCTTGTTGAACCGCATTATCAGGATTTGTATCGAGAACAGGGGAAGTCTTGCGTAAAAATCTTTCTGCGAAATCAACTGCAAGCGACACATGCTCAATGTTCATTTCTCCCAAGGCACGGAAAATGATAACAAAATCGCTGAGGCTCGACCAACGAAACGCTGACTGAACTTTACGGAAAAGTCCGGAATTCATATACTCATCATCAAGATGAATATGGCCTGTAAGAAATATTTCACTTATATGCTTTATAACTTCAAAAGCTGCTTTATCAGCAATAATGATTTCGAATAATTTTGAAAGTTCGGGAAGGTGACGTCGGTCTTTATGAAGAAAATTAATATAATAACACAGGTGGTCTTCAGGATATACCGCGCTCCCATGCTCAAGCGACTTTTTGTAAATATCTGTAAGTGTAGAATTCTCAACAAAGTCTGATGTAAGCGGTGGATGTATTTCAATAAAAGAACCGTCCGATATTATTTTATCATATTGAGTTCCATGCTTAGTCGTTAGAAAAAAATAGAAAGGCAGATCCTTTGGAAAGATCGCAAAACCTTCGTTTAAGATGAGCGAAGGAATAAAAACTGTGCGGAGAAAGCGGGAAATCAAGACTCTATCAATCACATCCGAGAGCATTCTTCCATCGATAATTTCATTTCCGCGGCTGATTGCATATTTACCGTTCTCAATATCAAATTTAAAATTTCGCACATTCTCGAGAGCTTCTCCGTCATAAAAACTGTCTTCCTGATATTCCCCCAACGCGTCATGGTTAAGTCCATATTGACGCATTAAAGTGTTTGTTCCGGAGTCATAATGGTATGATGTGATAACCGTAGAATAGCCGATGTCAAAAACGAGCGCATTAAACGGTTGAAAAAAGTTATAAATATCGGATTTTTCATCTCTTGAGCTGTTGAGCATATCGATTATAAAATCAAATTGTTCATCCATATCGATATTAAATTTGAATTGAGACACAGCGAACTCGTACTGCATACCAAGCAATTTCTTATCGTTTTCGCTATTAAGAAAATCCGTCGGTTTTTTCTTGGGTTCCTGATTACTAGGGTCAGCAAATATGGAGTGCAGAAGAGAAAGCGCTTTGTCGAAGTCGCTTTTTTCAAAGACTATATTTAATTCTTCAACAAATGACATAAAGACAACCTCAGTACAACTTGCTTTTTCAACAACAGCGAAACCCAACTGCCGCGTTTATACTAAACCTGATAATATTAATTGTATATTCATGTTTTGCGATGTCAATCAGTTAACTAGTTTTAAAGAATATTTAATGCGCAGAGATTGCACACTAAGATATTTATTGAAACCGCAATGTAGCATCATACGGAAGGCCTTTGCACATTGGATAATCACTCATTTGCTCTAAGCACAAATAAAGATTTAATCAATCTCACTTCGAACATTTTTCGCATTCACCCATGAAATACATAACTCTTTCAGAAATCTTAAAATTGAGTTTTTTTTCAATTTGCTTTTCGGTATCAGAAAACGCGAGAACATCAACCGAAAAAAAATTGTGACATTTGCGGCAGTGAAGAAAACATTTTGAATTATGACATGAGTAATAATATCTTACAAGACCGCAATCGCATGAAAGTGTAATCGACGATATGCTGCCGTTCTTTTCAAGATACTCCAGACCTCTGTAAACCGTTGAAATATTCCCCATTTCACCTGAAGAATGAATTTCTTTTGCGCTCACGGGAAGACCTTTGTTTTCGACATAACCGAGAAGAGCTTTTCTGATGAATGTATCTCTAACTTTCATTTTATAATCCTGATTAATATATTCACTATCATATTTGTCTTGACCTTTTTTAATATTGCGAATCATTTGCATTCTAACAAGATTACTTGTCAAGCAATCCTTATTATAAACGGAGGCAATATGAAAAAAATCATTTTATTACCTATGCTTTTCATCATCTGCACTTTTTCAGCATGCACTAAAAGCTCTAATGAAACCAAAGAAAGATTCACAGTCATTACCTCTTTTTATCCGGTTTATATAATCGCAAAAAACGTAGCAAACACTGCAGATGGAGTCCGAGTCATCAACATGACCCCGCCAATCACAGGCTGTCTGCATGATTATTCCGTAACGGCAGGAGACATGAAGCTAATAGAAAAGGCAGATCTTTTTCTAATGAACGGCGCCGGGATGGAAAGTTTTTCTGATGAAATTTCGTCAAGATATCCAAAACTCAACATCAAAACTCTTGATAAAGATGTTGAAATATTCGAAGATAATCCGCACATCTGGCTCAGTCTCGACAACATGGTAAAGATGATATCAAACTGCGAAGCTGTTTTATCAGAAGCTGATTCTTCAAACTCCGCGCTCTATAAGAAAAATGCAGAAATTTATATTTCTGAGATTAAATCTCTTCAGAATGAAATGCATTCAGCGCTTGCAAATTCCAAAGGCAGAAAAATAGTCACTTTCCATGAAGCCTTTCCTTATTTCGCCAAAGAGTTTTCGTTTGAAATCGCATCTGTCATAGAAAGAGAACCCGGAAGCGAACCTTCCGCGAAAGAGCTCGCCGAAACAATCAGAATTGTTAAACAGTCCAAAGTTAAGTCAATCTTCGCGGAACCTCAGTATCCGAAATCGGCAGCTGAAACAATCGCGAAAGAAACAGGCGTTAAACTATTTGTTCTTGACCCCGCGGTTACCGGCCCCGATGATACAAAATCATATATCAATATTATGAAAAAGAATCTTTCTGTTTTAAAAAGGGCTTTTAATTGAATAAATCTCATTGCTCCACATCATGCGGCGGATGCAGTACAGTCATACGCTCTCTTTCAGTAGAATATTCCGGAAGACGCGCGCTCTCGGATATTGACCTTTGTTTCTCTTGCGGAGAACTCACCGCAATCATCGGCCCTAACGGCGGCGGAAAAACAAGCATACTCAAATCGATTCTCGGAGAAATCCCTTATTCGGGAAAAATTGATTTCTGCATCTCTTCAGGCAAAAAAAAACCGCGCATTGGATATCTTCCGCAAAAAATATCCGTGCAGAAAGATTCGCCCGTAAGCGTCTGCGATTTTCTTCTTCTTTCTGAAGGATATCCTTTCACATGGCTATATGTTTCAAAAAAACGCAAAGAAATTATAATGAAACAGCTTGAAATAGTTTCAGCAGAAAATCTTATCGACCGCCGAATCGGCGAACTTTCGGGCGGCGAACTTCAGAGAGTCCTTCTCGCGGCTTCAATAAATCCCGCACCCGACATTCTTCTTCTTGACGAACCGGTCACCGCTCTTGACTCAAAGGGAATAGATATTTTTTATGAACTGATATGTTCTCTCAGAAAAAAATTCCACATGACTATTCTTGTCGTGTCTCATGATATCGGCGCCATCTCAAAACATGCCGACAAGATGTTTCTCATCAATGAAAAAATAATCGCGCACGGCACACCGTCCGAAGTTATTTCAAGCCGCGCATTCCGGCGCGAAATGGGAGAAGTTTACTTCAAGCTTTCAGGATCAAAACCAGATCACCACATTTACGGCGGCGGCTTATGATGGAATTATGGTACACTCTCATCAACGCCCTTCCTTTTGAGTGGACGGAATACGGTTTCATGAAAACGGCTTTGCTCGCCGTCATGATAATTTCGCCTGCAATAGCTCTTACCGGAACAATGGTTGTCGGAAACCGCATGTCTTTCTTTTCTCACGTAATCGGGCATTCGGCACTGACGGGTCTTGCGGTCGGTCTTCTTTTTTCGACGTCCGATCCCCGCCCTGTCATGATTCTCTTCGCGGTTATTTTAGCTGTGGCAATTAATATCTTTTTATCTGTTACAAAAGCCGACGGCGACACGGTCATGGGAGTTTTCGCTTCCGCGACAACCGCCCTTGGAATAGCTCTTCTCAGCAGAGGCGGATCTTTTTCGAAATATACAGTTTATTTAATCGGAGACATTCTTTCCATTACTCCGTCCGAGATTGCGTATCTTGCCGTAATACTCGCTGCAGTTATTTTTTTCTGGGTTTTTCTTTCCGGAAGAATATCGCTGATCAGCGTAGAACCTTCTCTGCTTTACGGAAAAATAATCAATCCGTTTATAGTAAAAACAGCATTTTCAATTCTTGTCGCATTGATAGTTATTCTTTCAATTAAATGGGTGGGAATTCTAATCATCAATTCGCTCTTTATTCTTCCTGCAGCGGCAGCCAGAATTCACGCAAAAAATCTGAGATCATATTTCGTGCTTTCAGCGCTGATCGGTTTAATCTCCGGAATCGCCGGACTGATGATATCATATTATACTGAAAGTTCATGCGGGGCGGCTGTAGTTCTCGTTTCCGCAGGGATATACGCGGCATCCGTATTGCTGAAACACATAAGGCGCAGTATCTGACAC
>JAEWVM010000224.1 GCA_023396615.1 Spirochaetota bacterium
GTGATGAGCTAACCGCTTCTGAGTATTTTTTATAATTTGAAAGAAATTTCGCGCAATCAGTTGAAGGAATTTCTCCGCCCTGAGCGATTATTCCCTTTTCAGAAAGATGGGAGAAGTATTCACTTCCGCAAAGTTCTTTTGAAGTTTTTCCGACAAGATATACCGCATCGCCTTCACTCTTGAAGTCAATTGTCTGGGATAATCTAACATCATCACATACAGCTATTGAAGAAACAAGCAGTGTCGGAAGAGCCGAGATTTTCACTTCATTGAAAGAAGAATCATATCCTTTGAAGTCATTGAACATGCTGTCTTTGCCCGAAACAAACGGAGCATTGTAGGCAATTGCCGCGTCATAGCAGCCTTTTGCGGCTTCTTTGAGCTGACCAAGGCGCGAAGGATTAAGCGAATCACACCAGCAGAAATTATCGAGTATTGCAATCTTGTTGATATTCGCACCGGAAGCTACAGCATTTCTGAAAGCAGTATCAATCGACGCAAGCGCCATTCTGTAAGGATCGTGATCGGAATATGAAGGATACATTCCCTGAGAAAGAACAACTCCCTTATAAGAATCAAAAAGAGGTTTGATTACGCTTGTGTTTGAATTTACTCTTCCCTTACCCTGAAGCGGTTTAGTACAGCTGTTAGACAATACTTCGTGGTCAAACTGCTTGGATATAAATTCAAAAGACGACATATTAAGTCTTCCGAGCATCTCTTTCAGAAGAGTTCCGTGCTCAGGCTCGGCATAAAGTGGATGAGGATTGGAACATTTTTCTGTCACAGAAGACAATATTTTTCGAGGAAGACCGTTATGGAGAAAATCCATATCAAGATCAAAGATCACTTCATTTTTATATTTTACAATTGCTCTTGAAGAATCATTGAATGTTCCAATGACCGTGGCTTCGACTCCGCGCGATTTAAACAAATCAATAAGTTTCTGAGCCTTATCAGGTGAACACGAAAAAGTCATTCTTTCCTGAGATTCGCTCACCCAAATCTGCCATGGAGCAAGACCCGGATACTTGAGAGGAACCTTTTCAAGATCTACCGTAAAGCCGCCTGATTCCTTAGCCATTTCGGCAACCGAGCACGAGATTCCGCCCGCGCCGTTATCAGTTATTGAATTATATAGTTCCATATCACGCGCTTCTTTGACAATCGCGTCACTCATCTTTTTTTGTGTTATAGGATCTCCGATCTGCACCGCACCTGCGGGAGAACCCTCGCTCAATGCTTCTGATGAAAAAGTCGCACCGTGAATTCCGTCAAGACCGACTCTTCCGCCTGCAACCACGATCAGATCGCCGTTTTGAGCTTTCTTAACATGAGACGGTTTTCCATTTATCTTTTTAGGAAGAAGACCGATTGTTCCAACGAACACCAGAGGTTTTCCTTTATAGCTTTTATCAAAATAGACAAATCCCTGAGGTGTAGGAATACCTGATGTGTTTCCGCCGGAATTAACTCCCGAAACTACTCCTTCCATTATTCGGCGCGGAGAAAGCATTTTGCTCGATTTATCTTTAGATCTGTAAATAGGATCATTGTCTTCAGGATCAGCAAGGCAGAATCCGTATCTGTTAGCTATCGGAAGCGCACCTAGACCGAATCCCATCTCGTCACGGTTTACTCCGACAATTCCGGTGATTGAACCTCCGAAAGGATCAAGCGCCGACGGAGAATTATGCGTTTCAACCTTATCTGAAACCATGTAGTTATCGTCGAATTCGATTCCGCCTGCATTATCTTCAAATATTGAAATACAGAAATTATCACCGCGGCGTTTTATAATTTCCATTGTTGCCGCGCGTATGTACTTCTTGAAAATTCCGTCTTTTTCTCCGTCTATTTCAGCAGAAAAAATGGTATGCTTGCAGTGTTCACTCCATGTCTGCGCAATAGCTTCAAGCTCAATGTCGCGCGGCATTCTTTTTTCAACTTTAAGAAAATAATCTCTTACGGCATGCATAGAAGGCAGATCAAGAGCTAAAGGTCCGCGGAAACCGCGTTCGTCTTCGATTCCGCTCTTTCCGAGCTTGGTAAGATATTCATCATCATCAATAATTTTTACTTCATCTGCGGAAGCATGTTCTTTCACATGAACAATCGGAAGATCAACACCGAATCCGCCGTTTTTCTCATAATCGTTTTTTGAAAATATTTTTGTTCTGTTGATAAGAGGATTGGACAGTTCTGATGAAATTAATTCGGCTGCATTTTGATCAGTTCCTTTGATGAAAAAAGTTACTGCTGAAAAAAATGATTTTTCGCGGTCAAATTCCTTCTTAAAAAGATCTTCAGCAATCTCGCGGACTGTATGAGCCACATTGTCTGTAACTCCCGGAAGAAAACCGATTTCAAGCGCGAAATCAAAATCATTTAATCCGTACGGTTTATCTACTACAAACTGCTGTGTTACCCTGTTTGTAAGGGCTGCTGAAAGCTTCTCTGTTTCTTCCGTCGACAGAAACGCGTTAACAATATAAGAGTCCGAAACATATATCTTTTCAACGGCATAACCGTAAGAATTCAGCCTTTTTTTAAGAGCCTCACCGCGGTAATCTTTTCCTTTTGAAAAAACATCAATACGGAAAACCGAATCTTTCATAGAAACCTCAAGTAATTATTAATATTTCCATACCGGACTTCCTTAAAACTGGAAGCGGCTTCATAATTTTAACGGATATCAGCGGATAACAGTAATTTTGCATGGCATCTTTCATAGCTCGATAATATGAGTAATTTGACACCATTTTGTGTCAAGGATTAAAGTCGGTAAATCCATGCCGGAAATCCGAATAGAACCGCTTTTAATTCAATTTTCTTGCTTTTTTAAATATCATAACTTATAATGTTAATTCGCTTTAAGACAAAAACAAAATTACCGGCGGTTATGGAAAAATATAATTCCGACATTACAATACTTATAATTTCAAAAGATAATGCCCTTTCAAATGGAATGATCGAACTGTCGGAAAATGAAGGTTACTCTTATATTTCAGCCGATTCATTTGAAAAAGCCGCCGAACTGCTCGATTCAAAACCTGTAGACATTGTCTTATCCGAATTATATGTAGGAAACGACAATGCTTTTGAGATCATTTCCCATATCAACAAAACAGGCAAAATAACCAACACGATTCTTCTTGCGGAACAACCTTCTGCAGAATGCGTTATCAATGCACTTAAATACGGAGCCTATGATTTTATTCCTAAACCTGCAGAAAATGACGCAATCATTCTTGCACTCAAAAGAGCATCCGAAAACATCCGCCTCAGACGTGACAATATCAGGCATTTTAAGGAATTATTCAAGCTCAATCAGCTCAAAAATGAATTTTTAGCCGTTGTTTCACATGATCTGCGTTCTCCGCTTTCAAGCATAACAGGATACGTTAACTATCTCATAAAAAAAGGCGATCTTTCGGAATTGCAGGAGAGATACCTGAATGTAATCAGGGACATTTCAGTTGATCTTTATGAACTCGTAAATCAGCTTCTTGATATTTCAAAAGTTGAAACCGGAATAATCAATATTCAGCGCGTAGAAACGAATATGGCTGAACTTATAAATACCAGCCTGAACAATTTCGTTCTTCTCGGCATTGATAAAAATACGAGAATTGTTTTTTTCAACAGGCTTGAAAATACACATGCAATGGTAGATCGTGAGAAAATTCTTCAGGTACTCAACAATGTCATCAGTAATTCGGTAAAATTTACCGAAAACGGAACAATAACAGTAGTTGCAGAAACAAAAAACAAACGGATTCACCTTTCAATTGAAGACACCGGAATCGGAATGGACAAGAACCAGATTGACAGTCTATTTACCCAATACGGATACTCGCCGTCACGAGGCACCCGCGGCGAAAAAGGAAATGGCCTGGGTCTCGTTATATGCAAAAAATTTATTGATCTCCACAACGGTTCAATAGAACTTGAAAGCGAAATAGGAAAAGGAACCAGATTCCTTATTACTATTCCGGAGAAATAAATGAAAATAATAAAAAGCGGTTCCATCCGTCTCGTTGCTGTTTTAGCGCTGATAAACTGCCTGTGCATTGCTTTGACCGGTTTTATTGCGTCAGAAATGATTACCCAAAAACAAATGTCGGAAGATCATAATAACCTGGCAGAACTCATTTCAATAAATGAACCGAGAACTAAACTTATTTTTTCATTCTATAATACCAAAGTTTTTCCGTCAGAGAAGGATTTTTTTAAAGAGAGCGCAGATTTTCTCAGTGCGGATGAAGACATTCTATCATATTCCGTATTTACAAAAACCGCTGATGAAAATTATTATAAAGTAATAAAGGCTTCTTCGATGACAGGAGGCAGAAAACTTCCATTCTCTGAAGGAATGCAGATAATGGAATCATCAGAAACCAATTATCTGAAAAAAGGATTATACGAGACTGCGATCGATGAAAAAATATATTCTGAAGACGGTACCCGTTTTTTCAATATTTACATTCCGGCAAAATTCGGCAAAAAAGAATGTGTAATTCAGATTTCAGTCTCAGCTGATAAGTATGCCGCAAATTCGGCTGATATAGAAAAGCAAACTGCCTCACTTAAAAAAACCTTAATGGTTCTCATCATAATTCTCTGCATCATTTTCACATTTCTAACATTTGTTCAGCTTGAACAGATGCGTACTTTCTACAAACGCATGTCGGGCGTAGCACAGAGTGCAGTGCAGAGATCTGACCTTGTCATGAATCCTTCGGCTGACAGTGACATCAGTGAACTTGCACTTTCATTTAATTCTCTTGTTGGAGAAATAAAAGAAAAAGAAAAAATAATCGAAGAACTTTCGTCAAAAGATTCACTTTCCGACATTTTCAAGTTCGGAGTAAATCTGCTTAAAGAAAACAGATTTGACGAAGCATCAAATATTTTTTCATCACTGATAATGCTTAAGCCGGACGGTTTCGGAAGCTATTTCAATCTCGGTGTCATATTCGCTAAAAAAAAGAAGTACTCCGAATCTCTTGAAATGTTTAAGAAAGCTCTTGAAATAAATCCCGAACACGACATGACGAAATCATATATTTCTAAAACAGAGCGATTGATACAAAGTGAAAAATCTTGAAAAAAATATAATTCTACTCAAAGATACTCCTGATGAACCCGGAGTTTATCTTCTAAAAGACAGTACCGGAAATATTTTCTATATCGGGAAGGCTAAATCTTTAAAAAAACGTCTCTCGTCTTATTTTAACAATAAAAACGACGGGAGCAAATCAGTTTTTCTCGGCGGAAGAACCGAATCTTTTGAATTTATCGCTACAGAAAACGAACTCGAAGCTCTTATACTTGAAGAAACGCTGATAAAGAAGCACCGTCCGAGATTCAATGTCAGAATGAAAGATGATAAGTCCTATCCGTATATTGCAGTAACCGATGAAGAGTATCCGAGAATAATTTATTCAAGAAGCATAAATAAAAAATCGCAGAAATATTTCGGCCCGTACGCAGACTCATCCGCTGCAAGAAATGTTCTCGAACTTGCGCATAATATATTCAAGATACGCAGATGTGCAAAGAAACTGCCTCTTAAAAAAAATGAGCGCCCGTGCATAAATTACCAAATCGGTAAATGTTCAGGAGTATGTACGGGCAAAATAAGCCGTGATGAATATATATCGAGAGTAAATGAAGCGGCTAATTTTATCGGCGGTCAAACAGATGAAATTATTAAACGTCTTAAACTGCAGATGGATAAATATTCTTCTGAAACACTTTTTGAAAAAGCAGCTCAAATCAGAAATATGATATTCGACATACAGCGGATTTCACAAAAACAGAACGTAATTGCCTCAAGCGCATATGATGTTGATTATCTCGCCGTATCAGTTATTAAAGAAGAAGCCATACTGCTTCTATTTGAATTCCGCGGCGGGGCTCTTTCCGGACGCAAAGTTTTCATCTATGAAAACACGGAGTTCATCAATGAAGCTGAAATATATGAAAGATTTATTTTCGACCATTACGCCGAGAACGATTCGCTTCCGCATAAAATTCTTTTAAAAGATAAATTGAATTCAGCCCAGCTATTTCAGAAAATGCTTTCTGATAAAAAAAATAAAATCAGAATCAGTTCAGCTAAAAGCGATGATGAAAAATCTGTACTAAAAATAATGTCAAAAAATATTGATCTTATCGGAACAGAGCGCGAATCCAAAAAAATATTATCTGATAAAAGCAGGGCTTTGGCCGAACTTGCCCGTGTTTTGAATACCGCACGAATAATTCGGACAATGGTATGTTTTGACATATCGAATTTTCAGGGCAAGGATTCAGTGGCAAGTATGTCTTGTTTTTTAAACGGTTATCCGGACAAAAAAGGTTACCGCAAATTTAAAATCCGCGGGTACGAATCGGCAAATGATCCAGGGATGATTCATGAGGCTGTTTCAAGATATTTGCAGAATATCATAAACGAATCCCAAGAACTTCCGGATCTTATTGTAATCGACGGAGGACCGACTCAGCTTACTCGTGCAATTGAAGCAGCATCGGCTCTTAAAACTGATGTAATGATTATTTCAATCGCAAAACGAAATGAAGAAATCTATACATCGCCTGACGCACCCCCTATCGTACTCCCTAAAGAGTCGCAGGCATTAAAAATAATCCAGAACATCCGCGACGAGTCACACAGATTCGGAGTAAAATATCACAGAGAACTCAGAAGTAAACGTATCATAAGTTCACCGTTTGACGGAATAAAAGGAATCGGAAAAGAAAAAAAAGAATTACTGCTTAAAAACTACGGAAGCGCAAAAAATGCGGCACTAGCGGAAGCTGAAGATATAGCGAACAATATCGGAATCAGCAAAGAAAAGGCAAAGAAAATAAAAGAATTACTTCTCTCTGACAACTTTAATTGAGTAAACCACTCGCTTATATGGATCCGTACCGCCTTTTACCGTATCTCCCTTTTCATTTGAAAGGTGCATTGCATTGAAGGATTTAAGATAACGGTTTTCTTCAGGAATACTGAGTCTTTTCATCAATGCCCGGTATTCAGAATATGTAGATTCAATAATGAGCGTATCATCAGAATCAGAAATTATTTTCCCGGCAGTAAGCATGGATTTTAATTCATTAGACGATACAACTTCATCTGTTACGTGAGAAAAATCCAGCATCGGAGAATTATTCACCGATAGATCTGTTCCAACTTTTTTATTGTCTTCATTTACCAGTCCGGAAAACAGAATCACAAGAAAAGCTGCAGCAGCCGATAGAGGAAGTATATGACGTTTTTTGAAAAGTCTGCGTTTCTTTATTCTTCTCAAAATCTCTGCATCAAAAAGATCATTTTCTATTTGAAGAGTTTTTAAAGAAGAAGTAAATTTCTTCGTTTTTTTGATTTCTGATAAAACAGCAGAACATTTAGTACATTTTTTCAGGTGAGTTGAAAACGCATCTGTTTTATGTCCGTCAGAATATGCTGAGATATCATCAAATGTCATATGTTCATTTCTCATACATACCCCCTTTCGTTCAACCTTTTCCGCAACATTTCCCTGCCGCGATGAATTCTGATTTTTACATTGCTCATGCTTATTGCCAAAGCCTCCGAAATATCCTCATAACTCATTTCCTCGACATCACAGAGGATAACAGCTTCTCTATAATCATCAGGAAGATTTGAAAGCTCGGTAATCGCCGCTTTGTAAGTCTCCGATGTTACCAAGTCTTCCTCCAGCGACCCTCGGCAATCAGGTATCTCGTAATCTGAACCTGAATCATCATAAAGATCAGAAATAGATACTTTTTTAATGCGGCCTTTTTTTCTTATATGATTCCGGCAATGATTAATCATTATACTGAAAAGCCATGTTGAAAACTTGGCTTCTCCCCGGAATTTACTCAAAGAAGAATACGCCGCAACCAGTATGTCCTGGGAAATTTCCATCGCATCTTCTTCGTTTCCGCAATATCCGCAGACATATCTGAAGATCTTGTCACGGTAGCGCTTAACTAGAAGAGCATAGTCGTTAACCTTTCCCTTAACCACCGACTCAATTATCTCAAGGTCGCTCTTTTCAGTCATAAATACTCGTATTTTGTTACAGATTTTTTAACCGATTACCCTTACAAATCTTCTTTTTCCTGCTTTAATAACACAATTGCATGGAAAAGTAATCTCAAACTTTTCATCCGAAACTTTTTCTCCGTCGATGCTGATACCGCCTCCGGAAATAAGCCTGCGGGCCTCACCGTTGGAAGATGCAATACCTGCAACAGAAAGCAGTTTAACAATCCATATCTTTCCATCTTTTTTATCTTCATCTGAAACTAAATATTCATCCATCTCGTCAGGAACTTCTTTTTTTACGAATAGTGCGTTAAAATCTGCTTCTGCTTTTTCTGCAGTTTCTTTGTCATAAAATTGTGCACAAATATTTTTAGCAAGATCCACCTTCGCCTGCTTCGGATGTATTGTCTTATCAGAAATTCCTCTTCTGATATCATCTATATCAGATCTGGGAACATCCGTAACCAGTTCGTAATATTTAAACATCAGCTCGTCGGAAATAGACATAACCTTGCCGAAAATATCTTTAGGTTCTTCATTTATTCCAATATAGTTCCCGAGCGATTTACTCATCTTGTTAACACCGTCAAGACCGACAAGAAGAGGAAGTGTAATTATACTCTGCTGTTTTAAACCATATTCTTTCTGGAGATCCCGACCTACAAGAAGATTGAACTTCTGGTCAGTTCCGCCGAGTTCAACATCAGCTTTCAAAGCAACAGAATCATATCCCTGAACCAGAGGATACATGAATTCGATAATTGAAATTGATTTGCCCGATTTATATCTTTTAGAAAAATCATCGCGTTCAAGCATTCTAGCCACATTATAGTGGCTTGTCAGTTCAAGCACACCGGCAAAATCCATTGAAGAACACCACTTTGAATTGAATTCAACAACTGTTTTTTCCGGATCAAGAATCTTGAAAACCTGCTTTTTATAGGTTTCTGCATTTACCAAAACTTCTTCCTTGGTAAGTTTTTTTCGGGTTTCAGATTTGCCGGTCGGATCTCCTATCATCCCGGTAAAATCTCCTATCAGAAAAACAACACGGTGTCCCATCTGCTGAAAATGCTTCATTTTGCGTAATAACACAGAATGCCCAAGATGAATATCAGGTGCAGTAGGGTCAAATCCGGCTTTGATTGTCAAAGGAATCTGTTTATCTTCAGATTCCTTCATTTTTGCAATAAATTCGTCTTTTGGGATTATTTCCTCCGTACCACGGAAAATAAGCTCCATATCATTCTTTATCATAAAATCTCCGTACACTATCGAAGTTCATTAGTTTTCATTTAAAAAGTGTGTCAATGATTTTTGAGAATGTAAATTTCGGTAAAATTAATAAAAACAGCAAACAATAATCGGTCAGATTATTACATCAAAAAACCTGATTATATGAAATTCATATAGAAGAAGAAATAATTTCATAAATGGTGTTGCAAAAATCATCCTTTTTAAAAGGTTTTTTGATATAACCGGATAATCCATGCATCTTAATAAGTTCAGTATCCTCTTCACGGCTGTATCCCGAACAAAGAATAATTCGGGCATCAGGATTAATTTTCTTTATTTCAAAAAAACAGTCTTTTCCGCTCATCTCAGGCATAATCATATCGAGAATGACAAGAAGTATTTCAGAAGATTTCTGTATATATAATTCAAGCGCTTCCTTTCCGTTTTGAGCAATAAGACAATCATAACCGCATTCAGTAATAATTTTTGCTTCAATATTTCTAATAGTAATTTCATCTTCAGCAATAAGAATCAAACCCTTTCCTTTTGAAATGGTTTTTTTTGTTTTTACAACTTCCGGTATTTTTTCACTCGTAAGAGGCAAAATAATAGAAAATACGGTCCCTTTTCCTTGTTCACTTTTTACAGTGATAAGTCCGCCATACCGCTTTATTGTTCCGTAAACAGCGGGGAGGCCCAAGCCTGTACCTTTCCCCTGCTCTTTTGTTGTAAAAAAAGGTTCAAATATATGGTCTATATTTTTCTCGGAAATTCCAAATCCCGTATCCTCAATTTCTATTCTAATATATTTACCGGGAACAAGACCATGAAAAGCTTCACTATCACTTGATGAATCTATATTTTGAATTGATGTTAGAATAGATAATTTTCCACCTTCCGGCATAGCCTGCCATGAATTAATACCGAGATTTAGAAACACATTCTGAAGCTGTACAGCTTCACCAAGCACAATCGATTCGTCAGCTTCAAAAGACGTTTCAATAACTATTCGTTTATCAATGGTATTTTTCAATATTGCAAGAGTTTCTATTACTATTTGATGAATATCAACAGGATGCAAAACTACAGATTCGCGCCTGGAAAAGGAGAGAAGTTTGCCGGCTAAACTGGAAGCTCTATCCGCTGATTCAATAATCATTTGAAGATATTCCATTTCTTCCGTGCCAGGCTTAATTTTCGGACTCAAAAGCTCGGCACCTCCGATTATTCCTCCGAGCATATTATTGAAATCATGAGCAATACCTCCGGCTAGCTGACCAATAGATTCCAATTTTTGACTTTGCCTTAAATCTTCCTCCAATTTACGGTTTTCTTTTTCTGAATTTTTTAAAAAAGTTATATCTCTGACAATTCCTTCAATTCCGAAAAAATCATCATCTCTAATCATCTTAGCATTTACCGAAACAGTTATAATTGATCCGTCTTTTTTCACCATTTCTTCTTCAAGGTTATCTACAAACCCGTTATTTTGAATCATTTCAAGTATTTTGTTTCTTTTCTCCGGATACTTGTAATACTGAGTTATTTTTGTTCCTATTACTTCTTCGGCGTCATAACCGAATAATTTTTTACAAGAAGGGGAAATTAATGAAATTTTTCCTGATAAATCTGTTCGGAAAACAACATCAATAAGACTTTCAAAAAGTTTTCTATATCTTTTTTCTGATTTAATTAATTCTTTTTTCACATCATGGCTGCGTTCTTGATTGGATATAAGAAGCATTCCTGTAAAAATTCCGGTTGTAATTGCCAATCCGTAAGGAATAGTCATTTCCTTCATTAGAATTAGCCCATACTCTAAAGACTTTATCGGGATAAATCCAGGAAGAACAAATATTGCACTTGCGATAGAGTAGATAAATATTCTAAAAATAGAATCATTTTTTTTTCTAATACGATATATTATAGAACCGCTGATCGCCGAAAGGAAAAGTCCCAAAATACCGCCATATATACCTTGGCCGCCTAGATATATTCGGTATATAGAACCAACGATTGATGAAATGAATGCAGAAAGCGGACCTCCGAAAACACCAGAAAGTATAACAAAAGCATTTCTCTGGTCAACCAATACCCCATCAGCAACAGGAATTTTAACATGCATACATCCGAAAATAAAGAGACCGAAAATAAGACCTTTTATACAATGATTTAAATGCTTATTAATATATATTATTTTTTGGGAAACATACGGATACACAAAAACAAGAATTATAAAAAGTGCCAGATTATTAAAAAGACTTAGAAATAAAATGCTTCCCGTCACCATAAAGTCTCCTACAATTCTGACATTTTTAATAAATGCGGGATGAGACAATCAACGTGTGACAGCAAATGATGAAATTATTTTTAATTCAATTTTACAGTTACGGATAACAATATACGCAGACAAAATTAAAAGATCCAATATCAAAGCAACCATTCCCGTCAGTCCGAACTTCGGAGATTTAACAAATAATTCCCTCATGCAGTCACTGGATTGATTTAAACAGGTTTGGCGGCAAAAGTCAATTTATAATTGTTATATCTTTAAACATTATACAATATATAGATGGATATTTATAGTACATTTTAATTATTGTCTGATAATCAAAATGCCATAAGTGCAGCCCGGATAAAACTGGTTATTGGAGCCTGCTCGCGCGCATCTTCAACTGTATCTTTCAAATTAGTTAAGGTTTCGCTTGCCTGATTCGCAAGTTTATCATCAACAATCAGTTTACCGATTGTTCCTTCACCCCTTGTAATTTTATCTGCTATAAAATTCATCTTATATGAGAAATCCTTGAAATTCGCCATTGTCACTCTCAGATTACTTATTGAATCCGTAATCGATTCTTTATTTTCACCGACAAGCTCCTCAAGTGTTCCCATAAGATCACCCGAAGGAGAACCTAAAAGAACCTGATTAAGCGCAACTTCACGGTAAGTTCTTTCTTCATCAAATTCTACACCCGGAGTTATCTCAACCGCCTTTGCACCCATAAAACCTTCCGATTTTACCTTAATTTTGTAATTTTCATAAAGAGTAAACTGATTAAACATTTTCATGGTAACTAAAACTTTATTTCCATTAAGCTTTACGTTTTCGACCGAACCGGAATATACACCGAGAATTTTTACCGGATCATTTTTCTTGATTCCGAAACCGTTCGTAAATTCAGACTGTATACGGAAATAGCGTTTTCCTTCAAAAAATTCATCTTTAAGCAGAATAGTATAATATCCCAATACCAAAACAGCAAATAAAAACATCAGTCCTACAATAATATTATGTTTTCTTCCAGCCATAATTCCCCCTATTGCTTTTCCGCATTGATTGGACCTTCTAAAAGTCCTTCTATAAACTGACGTACTATCGGATTATTAGTTTGTCTAATTTCATCAGGTGTAGCACACTGAATAATTTTTGCATTAAAAAGCATTGCTATGCGGTCTCCGATTTCATATGCGCTTTTCATATCGTGAGTAACGACAACACTTGTAACAGAATATTCTTTTTGCAGCTTTCTGATAATCCTGTTTATCAGAGAACTCATAACCGGATCAAGACCGCTTGTCGGTTCATCATATAAAATTATCTCCGGTTTTGAAACGAGTGCCCGGGCAAGACCGGCACGCTTTTTCATTCCTCCGCTGATCTCGCTTATCATTTTATCTTTAGCATCAAGAAGCTGAAGTGAATCAAGTGTTTCTTCAACCAGCGATTCAACTTGATTAGGTTTACACAATTTACGTTCTATCAGAGGCAAGGCAACATTATCCTTTACCGACAGCCAGTTAAGTAAAGCCCCTGACTGAAAAAGAAAACCCATCTTGCTGCGCAAGCGCTCTTTTCTTTTATCATCTGCAAAATCCATACGTTCCGAATCAACCCAAACTTCACCTTCATCAGGATCAAGAAGTCCGCCGATATGACGCAATGTAACTGTTTTGCCTATTCCGGATTGACCGATTATCACGAGCGTTTCTCCGCGCTTTATTTCAAGCGAGACATTATCGAGAACCAGTCTCTTTCCAAAACGTTTTGTAACATCAATTAGCCGTATCATTTCACACCGTAAAATATTGCAGTAATATAATAACCAGTTATCAGAACCATTACGAAAGAAGCGATTACGGAATTTCGTGTTGCCTGACCGACACCCGCAACTCCGTTTTCAGCCTTAAGCCCGTTTGCGCATGCAATTGCAGCAACCATTGTTCCAAACAGAAAGGATTTCAAAAGACCGACATATACTGCCTTAAGCTTTAACCCCAAAAGACAGCTTTTCCAGTAAATATCCCATTCGACTGAAAGCTGAGAATAAGAAACCACTCCGCCGCCGATGATGCCCATCAGAGTAAAATAAACACTGACAACAGGAAACATCACCGCAAGAGCAACTACTCTCGGCATCACAAGAAACTTTACAGGATTTATCAGAAGCATTTCGAGTGCGTCAATTTCTTCAGATACTTTCATTGTTGAAAGCTCTGCGGCGATTGAAGATCCGACTGATGCTATAAGAACTACCGCAGTTGTAAAAGAACTCATCTCTCTTGTCAGAGTAGTTACTACAAGCTGGCCTATAAGATTCTCAAGCCCGAATTTTTTCATTTCAAGACCGGTCTGAAGAGAAAGTATCATTCCGGTGAAAAATGCTACAATACTTACAACAATAAAACTTTTTGCTCCGGCTGCATACATCTGTTTTACGACTTCAGATCTTTTTTCAATAACTTTCGGAAGAAAACAAACTGATTGAAAAATTAAAACAAGAGAGTATCCTGAAAATTCGGTAATACGGATAAAATTTTCCCAAATCAGAAAAAGCCAGCTGGTAAAAGGTGAATTACGCATCAGAAGGCCTTCCCGAAAGAAAAGTTGTTCGAAACTGTATCTTTAAATCTATATGTCACCGGCATAAAGATTTTTTCCGACTCAAGAGGATTATCAAACACAATTTTATCAGAGGAATCGGTAACAATCGGTATCCAGAATAATTTGAATCCCTGACCTCTCTCATCATGAAAATATCCGAATGAAGAAAACAAAAATGAAAAATTCGTAGTCCTTCCGTTATATGATGAATAATTAGCAATCAAAGGTACTGCCCATTGAAAATAAGCACCTTTCCGGTACTGATAATAGGTTCTGAACAAAAGACCGAATGACGAAGTATCTTTTCTCTTATGATATTCTAAAAGTGAAACTACGGGCAGATAAAGCCTCTCATAACCGTCAGGATCCCGGAAAAAGAAAATTGAAAGCAGTGAAAAATCCCTGTCTCCGCGGTCATTCGACTCATAATGAAAAAGCGGCCAGATTTTGAAATAATCCCATTTCTTTCCATAATAAGGATGCTCTGTAAAACGGTACTCGCGGTGAAATTTCCAGATAATAAAACTGATAACTTTATAGTCCGAATGAAAAAATCCGTTTTCCTTCGTCTGTCTGAAATATAAAGGTGTATAAAAAACAGTTTTCTTTGTTCCATATCGGTATCTGCCGTAAAACGGGAAAATAATCAATTTTTCCATGTCTGGATTCCGGCTTTTCGCTTTTTGGAAAAAAGGCCACGGCATATTCAGAGATTCTTCACCCCTGATTTTATTATAACCCCATGAAAAAAAAGGCCAAAGAATTGTTGTAGATTTAACCATTCCGTCATCAGTCCATTTCTTTCCGTAAAAAGGAAAGAGAAAAAAAGTTTTATACGTGCGCTTCGATGTGTAAGTTTCACCGTAATTATATATAAGAAAATATGATTTTCTATCATAAAACCCTTTTTTTGTATGATGGGCATAAAATGGAAATATCCTTATAGATTTTCTGCCGCCGCCTTCACCTTTCATAAAAAAAGGCCAGAGAACAGCTTTTGCGTGATATTCTTTATACCCGTATTCGGTATAAAGTGGAATCAGAGAAGCAAGACAATATGCGGCTATCATTAAAGTAGAACTAGGCGGATAAAGAAAAAATAAAGCTACTCCCGGAAAAATAACAGGAGTAATATAATCATATCCGAGTTTTTGCTTTAATGTCCCGCCGATCGGCCATACCATAAGATATCGGTCTTTACTTTCTGATCCGCTGCCGTAAAAAACAGGCGGAAGAACAAGATCATAATCTTCTTTTTTGCCTGAATGATTATAAAATGTCTCGCCTGAGAGTGAAAAAAAATAATGATTTTTATATCCCAGATTGTTTTTGTAGTTAGAAGCTATAACCGGCGGAAGAAATGCCGTGTATGTCGAACCGTCATTATATGTATTTTTGAGATAAAATGGTCTTATTGTACGAAATGATGATAAATCATCGCTTCCTTTTTCATAAATGAACCAGAACCATGAATGATCCTCACGGGCGAATGCCGATTCGGCTGAAAAAATGATAATTCCGGCTAAAAAAATACCTATAACATATTTCACTATCAGAAATAACCCCTTTTAGTCATTCTTTCACTCTATATCCTTTGATTCAAGAATTTATTGACATTATCAGGCATTCATGTCTTCTATATTAGTAATGGATGTAGCTATCTTGTTACGGCAATAAATGGAGGTTTACAGATGAAACGTGCATTATTTATGCTTTTGCTCTCTGCGGTTGTTTCAATTCCGTCATTATCACAGGATACAGCGGATAAAGCAGAAGCTAAAACAACAACGGCTTCTTCGGAAAAAGTTTCTGCAGAAGTAGACAGCGATCAGGTATATAAAGAAATAACTATTGAAGATTTTGAAACTACACAGTGGACAAATTCAAATATTTCTATTTCTGTAACAAAAGATCAGAAAGCAGAACTTCAGGCGAGGGATCAATACCCTGCTCCTATTAAAGACTCAAAAAAATACATTGGAGTCAAGGCTTACGGCAAAAGCGGAGATGTTGTTGTAATTAAACCTCCAAAAGAACTCATAATAACCCAGCATTGCAAAAGCATTTCGATATGGGTATACGGAAAGAATTTTTCGGGGGAATTATCAATTCTTCTACAGGACGCAAACGGAAAAGTCCACAGACTGGTTTTCGATAAACTGAATTTTCTTGGGTGGAGAAAACTTCACAAAAAACTTTCCAATGAAATAGCGCAGGAAGATAAATTTCTTTCACAGAAAAGACAGATGAAAATTTTAAGTTTTCAGTATAAACCAGCCGGAAGAGGAAGACTTGCTGAATGGAATTACTTCTACATGGATGACATCATGGCAAATGTAAGAGACAAATACCTCGACAAACAGGATGATAATTGGTGAAATAATTAAAGCAGCAGGGAAACCTGCTGCTTATAATATCTATGAGTAATCTAATTTGCCGTATTCTTTTTTTATTTATATTATCCGTATTCAGTCTTATTTCAGCCGGAGACATTACAGTATTTTCCGATGATAAAACCTCTGTCGAAAAGATTATAAAAGAAAACATTAAAAATCTCGGCATAAGGCCGGATGTGTCTGTTAGAGTCAGAATCTATAAATTCTCTTCACAGTCAGAAATATTTTCAGTTAAAGACGATTCTCTTTCAATTGAAAAAGGGAAAATTGAAATATGCGCTCTTATAACCGTAATAAAGAATAATAATCCGAATACAATGCATATAGTGAAAGCAAACGGCAAAAATGAAAAAGAAGCTGTTTCTGAATTACTGCAAAATATGAATTTGATTCTTATAAAATTTAAATGATCTTTTCACTGTCGCCAGAATCTGAAATCAAATCTTTCTTTGTTTTTGCCGTAAAACCTGCATGGATTGATGTCTATGCCGCCGCGTCTTGTATAAAAAGCCATAACTGAGATATTTGACGGTTTCAATATACTATAAAGATCGGAAAAGATTTTTTCACAGCAGCTCTCGTGAAAATCCTGATGTTTTCTGTATGAAACAATATATTTTAAAAGCGATGATTCTGTAACCTTCTTATCAGAAACATATTCGATATAAAGTGTGGCCCAGTCAGGCTGTCCGGTAA
>JAEWVM010000242.1 GCA_023396615.1 Spirochaetota bacterium
CCGATTTTTCCGTTTGTCGGTTCTCTCAAAAAAACTGCATCAGGAAAATGAGTCTTAAGTTTTTCAATCAAAGTTGACTTTCCGCATCCGTCAATCCCTTCAACAACAATGAACTTTCCTTCGGTCATTTCTTTACCGGAAATATTATCTTGTTACATCCGATTGCCGCCGCAACCGAAGAAAATGAAAAAGCAAGAAAGCCGATAATCGGAATCGATAGCATCAAATTAGAAACCATGCCGAGTCCGCAGGTAAATCCGAAATTAGAAAAAGCCAGTTTCAGCTTTTTACGGAAAGAATAACCTCTTCTCTCAAAACAAAAATCAAGAAAATTCAAACCCAGCATAAATGAAATAAAAAGAAAATTCAGAACTATATAAACGAATGTTCCGACACCGGGAATAAGATTTAGAATTATTATAAAAAGATTAAAAATTAAAAAGAAAAAAAGCATCTTTATAGACCCGATTATTGCACGAAAAAATATTTTAAGAAGCGACATTTTTTCAACATCAGGTTTTCTTCCAAGATAAATAACTTCCGCCTCATATGAGATGAAATCAAGAAAAGGAAACATTAATGCAGAACCTATTACAGGATACGCATAATAAAAAATCAGAAGAAGCATAATGACAGTAATCATCGCTCCGGCAAATGATATAAATTTTACAAAAGCTGAAACTATAACGTCAGCAATGGAAAACAAGACATTATGAGCGGCAGAAAAATTCACTGTTGCGGAAATGAATGAATCATAGAGACTCGTACTTGCACTATCAACAAGTCCCGACAGCAAAGGATAAAGATATACAGCAGACAAATAAATCATTGTAATAAAAATAATTATGTTCATAAGAAACGGCAAAAACGTCAACCAGAGAAGCCTTCCGTTTGTAAAAATCATTTTTGTCGCGTAAAAATATGTTATTATAGCTTTAAAAAAATCAATTAATTGTTTCATTTGTTTCTCTTTGTGTTTTATTTTATATAATCATTATTAACAAGCTAATACTAAAACAGAATCAGGCTTTTGTCAAATCTGAATTAGTTTCAAAATCGTATTTTCTTTCAGCTGACGCCTTTCTTAACCGGTTCATCACCGCAAGACCTATGCCGTCTTCCGGAATCATTTCCGCATAAATCATAGATACCGGAAGTTGGTCTATTTTATGAAGAGCCGAAAATAAATTTGCAGCTGCTTCCCTGACATCGCCGCTTCTGCTCAAGACTTCAAAGTGTTCGGCTCTTGATGCATTTTGGCCGCGAAATGAAAGAAGAGCCGCGGACGAGAAATCAGCTGCCTCTCCTTCTTCTATTAAAACAAGTTTTTTTACCGGTGCATAATGCGATTCAAGCATTCCCGGAGCTGATTTCAAATCTCCTGAGTATATTTCGGCTTTCATCTTCAAAACATCCTGCAATTCTTCAACTCCGATTCCTCCCGGACGAACCACGGAAAGCTTTCCGTCAAGAAAACTGACTATAGTTGATTCAACACCAACCGAACATTTTCCTCCGTCAATAATCATATCAATCCTTCCATGAAGCGAATCATAAACATGAACTGCTTCAGTCGGACTCAGGAAACCGAAAGGATTCGCACTTGGTGCAGCAATAGGAACATCAGAATATTTTATGAGAGAAAGTGCGGTGTCATGCATCGGAATTCTAACCGCAACCGTATCCATCCCCGATGTAACAATTGACGGTATAATTTCCTTTTTTTTCATCACAACGGTTATAGGTCCGGGAGAAAACTTATCGAAAACAGTTAAAGCCGTATCTTCTGCAAACGCTATTCTATCAATCATTTCAACAGAGGAAACATGACATATAAGAGGATCAAAAAACGGCCGTTTTTTCGCTTCAAAGATTTTTATACAGGAATCAGCTGAAAGAGCATTCGCACCTAAGCCGTAAACCGTTTCTGTAGGAAACGCAACCAGACCGCCGCTTAAAATAATTCCGGCAGCTTTCAAAATTGATTCAGGTGTTGCTTTTTCAAGAAATGTATCCATCAAGACTCCACATTATCCGTTGGTTTTCCAAAATAATACCCCTGCGAGTAATCGATTCCTATTTCTTTAACCACTTCAAAAACTTCTTTTGAATGAACAAATTCAGCAACAGTTTTTATTCCCATCTTCTGGCAGAATCCGACAATCGTTTCAGTTATAATTCTGCTGCTTTTATCGGAATTAATATTTTTAATCATCGAAGCATCAATTTTAATAAAATCGACATTCAATTCGCCGATATAATTGAAATTTGAATAACCCGTACCGAAGTCATCAATGGCAATTCTGCATCCGCCGGATTTTATATTCTCTATGAATTTCTTTACTTTTGGAAAATTTTCAATTCCTTCTGATTCAACAATTTCAAATATGATTTTATTGCTGAGAGACTTCCCATGAATTGAAATCAAATCAATGATATACGCAACGGTGTCTTCATTCTGTATATCATCTACAGAAAGATTAACTGAAAATTCATAATCCTTGTCTTTGAAATATTCAAATGTTTTTTCCGACATAATTCTGGTAATCATTGAATACATTTTCGTTTTTTTTGCCACCGGAAGAAACATTGAAGGATTAATAATCTGACCGTCTTCCGAACGAAGCCTTACCAGAGATTCATACTTTTCTATCTTCAGATTTAAATTATTTATAATGGGCTGATAATGCGGAATAATACATCCCGCTCTTATTGATTTCTTTATCAGTTTTGTAAGTCTGATATTCTCTTCATATTCCTGCGGAATATTCATGGACTCATCATAAACCAGAAAATGCTTTTTATCGGCTTTTGCCTTCTTTAAAGCCATGTCAGCACGTGAAACCGGGCTATGCTGACGCTTTTCTTTCTCTGATATAAATGATTCAGAAATAGCTCTTGTAATGCCGACTGTCACGGAAACATTCATATCATAGCCTTTATAGGCGAAAGAATTTTCGCTGATCACCGAAATAATTCTGCCGGCAAGAGCTGAAAGTTTTTCATCTTCGATTGAATCCTTTAAAAGAAGAGCATACTCATCCGCCTGAAGTTTATACAACTGCATCTTAAACCCGGAAAAAGCATCTGCACAAATTCTTTCAAGACGCCTTCCCATCTCTAAAATTATAAAATCTCCAACTTCAAATCCGTATAAATCATTATATTCCTTAAAAGAATCAATGTTAATGATAAATACTGCCGGATTTTTGCATAATTCTACATCAAGAAAAAGTTTTGTCCGGTTCGGAAGTCCGGTAAGTCTCTCGGTATAAATTCTCTCTAGTAACATTTTTTTTTCGCGTTCTTCAACATAAACCATCACAGCAAGAAAAGGAACAATCAACAGAAGAAAAAAGCCGTGCATTTTCAGACTTCGCCAGAGTTCCGCTTTCATTTGCAAGCGCAATGAGCAGTCATCGAAACCTGACGCCACAAGTGCAGTACGTTTTTCATCAATATAGTCGTAGACGATTGTATAAGTGCACTTGTCGCTGTTTTTTAAATTCAACTGTCCGGAATATAAATATGAATCAAAAAGACGGTGCTTAAGCTGCTCCTTCAGCTCCATGCTGGAAGAAAGAAGCCCTGCCCTGTCTTTGTAAAACTCAAAATCATTAACTGAGTCAATTACAACTAGCAAATCTGCATCGCTTCTCTTTACGATTCTATCTGAATAAAACGAATATATTCCGCTTTTTAAAAAATCAGGATTCGCAAGAATTCCGCTCTTGCATTCACTGACCGTCAAATATGCGCTTTCAATCAATCTATTCTCATGATGCTTTTTATTGGAAAAATAATCGCTGAGAGTATAAAATGAAAGACCGGCAAGATAGATTACAACAGCCGCTGAAAACAGAAATCTTTTTCGGGCGATAAAACTTTTCATCAATATACAATATTCCGGAAAACATAGGATCTTTAATTTATGCTAAAAAAGCTTGAAACCAAGTCAAGAAATATACCTTTTAAGTAAAATTTTGTTTGAAGAAAATAGCAACTTTATAATCATTACACCTTAACGTGGAGTATATATGCAGATTAGAAATGCTTTCGATAAATTTGCTGTTTCTTTCGAAGTTTTCCCCCCGAAAACCGAAACAGGAATTGACAATCTTTTTTATGAACTCTCATTACTGAAAAAGTTCAATCCGGCATATGTTTCAGTTACCTATGGAGCAGGCGGATCAACCAGAGAAAAAACCATCGACCTTTCAATGAAAATTAAAGAATCACTTTCCATAGAACCTTTGATGCATTTTACCTGTGTCGGCAATTCTAAAAGCGAAGTTGCCGAGCATCTTGAAAAAGTAAAAACGCTAGGACTGACAAATATTCTAGCACTAAGGGGAGATCCTCCTGCAGGTTCTGCAGATTTTATTCCTGCCGCAGACGGATTTGCTTATGCGAGCGAATTGATTAAATTCATCAAATCAAAAAACGGTTTCAGTATTGCAGCAGCAGGATATCCGGAAAAACACCCTGATGCACCGTCAATAGAAGAAGACATCCGGCATCTCAAAGAAAAAACAGACGCCGGTGCGGAAATTATCATCACACAGCTTTTTCTTGAGAACGACAAGTTTCTCCGTTTCAGAGATCTCTGCGTCAAAGAAAAGATTTCGGTGAAAATTATTCCGGGAATTATGCCTGTTGTAACTCTTCCTCAAATTGAGCGCATGGTGAATCTTTCAGGCGTAATTCTTCCCCGCAAAATGGACGCCGACATTAAAAATGCTGACGGAGATGCTGAAAAGATTTTTCAAATCGGTGTCGATTACGCATCAACGCAGGTTGAAAATCTGATGAAAGAAGGCGTGCCGGGGTTTCATTTCTACCCTCTCAACAAAGCGCGCGCTATAAGCGAAGTTATAGAAAATTCAGGAATTTTAAAATGAAGCCGGCAGTTCTTATTCTCTGCTGTCTGATGTTATCAACCGGGATTTCGGCTGACAAAATTGACCCCGAACCGATTATAGTCCAGCTCTCTGAAGCCGGGTACGTCTGCAGACTGGATGAAGCCAGAATCTCCGTTCAAAAAAAAGGATATCTTAACTTTGAAATTTATGCAGAAGATAAAGGACTTATTCTCCGCGCTCATTTTCCGCTTTCGGAAAAAATCAAAACAGAGGAAGCCAAGTTTTATAAGCTTATTAATAAAATAAATTCCGAATGTAAATGCGCGAAGTATTATTCAAAAAACGGCAAACTGTTTGTAGAAGCATTTTATCCCCTCCCATACGTAAAAAAGACCTTTTTCTTTTTTATGTCAGCATGGGAAGAAGATTTCGCAGTCATGATGAAAAACAATTCATCAGCTCTTGCCGAATTCGCGAAATAAACAGTTTGTCTTTCAATTAGAAAGAATTAAGGAAACTACCATCGCCGCACTTTTATGAAGATCGCTTTTCATTATAAATTCATCAGTCGTATGAACTTTTGACATGCCGACAGACAGATTTAACGCCTTGATCTTCCTTCCATTAAGGATATTGGTGTCGCTTCCTCCGCCGCTTTTTTTGTAAGAAGGTTTTATTTTACATAACGCTGCGGCGCGCTCGAAATGAGAAATTATACTATCATTTTGGGATATTGAATATCCTGAATACTCACGGTCTGTTGAAATTACGGCTTTAATTTTACGTTTTGAACTAACAGATTTTATTACTGAAACTATTTTAGATGTAAGGGCATCAAGTTTTTTCTTGTCGAGTGAACGGCACTCAAGTTCAAAAGTTAAATTTTCAGTCACAATATTATTCGCTGTTCCGCCATTAATCTTTCCGACATTCGTAGTCGTTTCAGAGTCAATACGCCCTTGAGGAAGTGAATTTATAATTTCTGCCGCGGCATATATCGCGCTTATTCCTTTTTCCGGCTCCATTCCCGCATGAGCCGCCTTTCCCTTCAGGGATATCTGCATCACAATCTGATACGGCGCAGCTACGGTTGCACTTCCGACTGTGCCGTCACTGTCAAAAACAAATGCTTTTTTCGCCCGAGTATTCTTGATGTCGAATCCTTTCATTCCGCAAAGTCCGACCTCTTCCGCGCAGGTAAACAAAAAATCAACGTCTCCGTGCTTTTCTCCGCTTTTATATATAACATCGACCGCTTCAAGAAAAGCAGCAACAGCTGCCTTATCGTCCCCGCCGAGAATGCTCTTTCCGTCAGTAAAGAATCGTTTTGAATCTTCCATTACTTTTATCGAATCACATGGCGTTACGGTATCAGTATGCGCCGCGAAAAGAAGAGGATCTTTGCCGGAATTACCTTTTAACGAAATCATTACATTAAATGATTTGCCGCATTGGAATTTTTTAAACGTAAGTTTCCGTTTTTTTGCAAAATTCTCAATATAAGAAATCACCTTTCCCTCTTCCCATGACGGGGAAGAAATTGAGGCAAGTTCTTTAAAATATTTTTCAACACGTTCTTTTTTGATTTCCGGCATAATTTCTCCAGGCAGAATATATTATTCTGCCGATTTCTTTTTTCTTTCCTGGATAAAAAACACAATCATCAAAAGTACCGCACCGACCACGATGCATGAATCCGCAACATTAAATGCCGGCCATCTGGTGTTTTCAAATCCGACGTAAACGAAATCAACAACTCCCTTTTTTCCGAGAAGTCTGTCAGAAATATTTCCGCATGCTCCGCCGAAAATAAGACCCATAGCAACTACAAAAATCTTCGTTTTGTTCTTTTCAAAATAATAAAAAACTACAAGCGCGGCAAGCACGATAAAAGATACAATCAGAAAGAAATTTTTGTATCCCTGAAGAATGCCGAAAACTCCGCCTTCATTGTAGATTCTTGTAAACTGGACAAAAGAACCGATTACATCGATTCTTTCTCCCATCATTATGTGTTTTTCAACGAGTATTTTCGTAAAAACATCCACGACTAGAGCAGTGAACGCAATAACGCCCACAAGAATATGTTTTTTCATCATCACTTTCATTTAGTCATCTCCTTGACCGCTGATGCACAGCGTTTACATAATTCAGGATGCTCGGGATCATCCCCGAGTTTTTCGAAATAATTCCAGCAGCGGACGCATTTTTTGCCGTCGGCTTTTCCGGCTTTGATAAAACAGAAATCATATTTTTCGAGACCTTCACTTTTCTCTGCGACATCGACTCTGCAAACCTGAAAGAATCTGGTAACGTCTTCGATCTTTTCTTTCATCATCGAAGAAAGAGCAGCATCTTCAACATAAATTTCAACTTTTGCTTCAATGGATTTTCCGATCAGATTCTTCTTTCTCTGGTCTTCAAGAGCCTTCATCAGATCTTTTTTTACATTAACCAGTTTGTTGATGCGCTCTTCCACTTCAGAATTATTATAAACGGAATTCAGCTCATAATACTTTTCAGAATGAATAGTCCCTTTATTATCTCCGAACTGCCATATCTCTTCCGCTGTAAATGCGAGAATAGGAGCCGAAAGCCTGAGAAGAGTATTGAATATCTCACAGATTACTGTCTGCTCAGCTCTGCGCTTAGGAGAATTTTTAGATTCGGTATAAAGAATATCTTTCGAGTTATCAAAATAAACCGAAGAAAGATCAACTGCACAGAAATTCAAAAGCTTTCTGTAAACTAAATGAAACTCGAATTTTTCATAAGAATCAATGCATTCTTTGTTGAGTTTATAAAGATTATTGAGAATCCATTTTGAAATTTCCGAAAGATCCTTATAATCCGCCTTATGTTTTGAAGGATCAAAATCCGAAATATTTCCGATCAGAAACTTGAAGGTATTTCTGATTTTTCTGTACGAATCGGCAATCTGCTTCATCATATCGAAACCGATTCTAAGATCGTTTCGGTAATCTTCGGAAGCCACCCATAGACGCAGAACATCCGCTCCGTACTGGCTGATAATCTTTTCAGGCGGAACAACATTGCCGATCGATTTACTCATCGCCTTACCATTCTCATCGAGAACAAAACCATGAGTCAGAACAGTCTTAAAAGGAGCCTTTCCTTTGAGTGCTACCGCGGGCCACAGTGAAGACTGAAACCATCCGCGGTGCTGATCGCTTCCTTCAAGATAAAGATCTGCCGGCCATGAAAGTTTTTCCCTTTTATCAAGTACGGCAAAATGCGATACACCGGAATCAAACCATACATCAAGAATATCATATTCTTTTTCAAAAGTATCGTTTCCGCAAGAGCATTTAAGCCCTTCAGGAATAAGATTCTTCACGTCTTCCGTATACCAGATATCAATACCTTTCTTTTCTGCAAGTTCGGCAAAATGAAAAATAGATTCGGCAGTGGTTGAATTCTTTCCGCACTTAGCACACTTGACAGAAGGAATCGGAACTCCCCATGAACGCTGGCGCGAAAGACACCAGTCAGGACGCGTTTCAACCATTCCTCTGAACCGCGACTCTCCCCATTTGGGAATCCATTTTGTTTCATCAACGGAAGCTATTCCTTTCTTTCTGAGATCATTTGCATCTATTCCGAGAAACCACTGTTCTGTTGCTCTAAAAATAAGAGGCTTCTTGCATCTCCAGCAATGCGGATATGAATGTTCTATTTTCGCGGAGGAAATCAGCGAACCGTCGTTTCTGAGCTTTTCAACTATTTTATCATTAGCGGCAAAAACCTTTTCGCCCTGCATTTCTGAATAATCATTTGTATATCGGCCCTGATGATCGACAGGACAGAAAACATCCAGTCCGAACTGAAGACCGACGATATAGTCTTCCATACCATGACCCGGTGCGGTATGAACAATACCTGTTCCGGCTTCAAGTGTTACGTGGCTTCCGAAAATCACTTTCGATTCGCGTTTTATGAAAGGATGATTGACCTTCAAGGCGGCGACGGTTTCTTTATCTGCTTTTACGGATTTTTCCCTTTTCAAACTGTTATCAGCTTCAAATTTTTCAACAAGGCCGTCGGCAAGAAGATACCACTCGTTTCCGAATTTATAGAAGGAATAGTCAAAATCAGGATGCAGACATACGGCAAGATTCGCAGGAAGAGTCCATGGAGTAGTTGTCCATATAACGGCAAATGCCGTGGAATCAACTCCTTCAAGATTGAGAGAAGATTTCTCTATCGGAAATTTCACATAAACAGACTCTGAAGTATGATTTCCATATTCAACTTCTGCTTCAGCAAGAGCCGTTTCGCATGAAGGGCACCAGTAAATCGGTTTCTTTCCTTTATAGATATATCCCTGCTGAAAAAGTTCACCGAACTTACGCGCGATAGTCGCTTCATAATCATTCGACATTGTAAGATAAGGATTCTCGTAATCGGCAAAAACACCCAATCGTTTGAATTCTTCACGCTGGATATCAATAAACTCTTTCGCGTACTCGCGGCACTTCGTACGGATTTCGGCCTTGCTCATGGAACGGGCTTTTTCGCCGAGCTGTTTGCCGACCTGAAGTTCAATAGGCAGACCGTGACAATCCCACCCGGGAACGTAAGGAGAACGGAAACCCGACATAGTCTTATGCTTTATAATAATATCTTTGAGAATTTTATTAAGCGCGTGGCCGATATGGATGTGTCCATTGGCATATGGAGGCCCGTCATGAAGAATGTATGACGGCGAATCTTTTCTTTCGTCCTGAATCTTATTGTAAGTGTCTTCTTCATTCCATCTTTTTAATATTCCCGGCTCCCGGTTGGGAAGATCCGCTTTCATAGGAAAATCTGTTTCAGGCAGATTAACGGTTTTTGAATAATCCATAGCAGGCCCCTTCTCGATACAAAATAACTCAGCATAAGACTTTTTTTAAGAGGGCATTTGTCAATATATTTTTGGAAAGACGAGATTTCAATCTGTATGAATTTTATTTGCTATCGTAAGGATTAACAGATAGAATTAAAAGCTTTCCGAAATTATTGGAGCGGTTATGCGGATTGAAAAATTACTGAAAGAAGTATCAGCTATAGAAACAAATCCTTTCACTATAACTCCCTTAAAAGCGGCAATTCTTATTCTCGCAACAGCTCTATATTTTGTTTCATCATTTGCAAAGTCATTATCTCCGCCTTATATTGCCGGCTTATTAGCTCAAGGCGAAGTACTTATATCTGTTTATATAACAGTAAAAGTTCAGAGAATAGGATATTACGTATCCTTATGTTTCAATCTTTTATCTTTCTTCGCCGCACTCAATGCCGTATTTCTTTCAAACATTCACGAAACAATTCCCGGGATAGCGGTTCCTTTATCAACAATAATCATCACAT
>JAEWVM010000003.1 GCA_023396615.1 Spirochaetota bacterium
AACAACCTGAACGGTGCGTCCGAGATAATCCCCTCTTCTTTCTCTGGTTATTACCTCAAAATATATCTGGCCGGTTGAAACCGAATTAGCCTGAGACAATGGCGCGTTGGTGAATCTTTCATAATAGCCCAAATCAAGATCGGTTTCGGCTCCGTCTTCCGTAACGTAAACCTCACCGTGCTGATACGGACTCATTGTGCCCGGATCGATGTTTATATAAGGATCCATCTTTATTACAGAAACTTTATATCCGTGTCCTTCAAGCAGAAGTCCGAGCGATGCGGTTGAAAGTCCCTTGCCCAGCGAAGAACACACTCCGCCTGTAACAAAGATGAATTTGGTTTTCTTGTCTTTCATGCGGCCTCTTTAGGTTTATTTGAAGTCTTTAATTGAGGGCTTTATTCGTCAATAAAGTTTTCCGCGATTTTTCATGATTTTGATGCTGAATTTATCTCAATTATTAAGAAAAGAACCCCAAAAGGTTCTTTTCTTAATAATCATTTTATTGATTCTGACTATAATATTTACATTATCAGCTCAAAACCGATAATTGTCAGTGTAAAACTCGCAATCGGCTGTTCGGTAGTCTGAAAAGTAAACTGGTTTACTTTATTCTTGTTAAATGAAACTTTTGTTCCCCATGCTTCCTGTTCAAGTTCAGAAAACATAACTCGAACTTCAACAATCTGACCTGGTTTAGTAACGAATACTTTACCGAAATAGTTATAATCCCTGATATTTGAAGTATTGGCTCTTACGCGATAGGCTCTACCGTCGCCTTTTACCTTGAATTTAAAACCTTTTGCCTTTTTAATATTCGCAAGTTCAGCAGGAGAAGGATTGATTCCAAAACCGGCAAAGCCGTATTGAAACTTCTTGGTCACACTGCCCTTTGCAGTAACAGACAAAACTTCACCGCTTTTAACAGGTTCAATTGAAATTTTTGATGAACCGTTGTTAGGAGCAGCACTGTCATCATAAGCGAACCATCCTTCGGGATCAGAGAAATCAGCAGAGAAAAGAAAAACTGAAGAAAGTAAAACCATAGAAGCAAAAAGAACTGTTTTTTTCATATTACCTCTCAAATACACATTTTCAGTCTAAATGGACGGATTTTAATCAATTGTCAATTCGAAAAAAGTTTAATAAGATAATATCCTGAAAAATATGCTTGTTTTATTTAAAAAAACGAGTATTATTTAGGGATGAAGATTACAAGTGTGATCATAACGCTCTTCATGACATTTCTTTCATGCGACTATCAGACAAATCTTTTCAATGACGCCACTACAAAAATAGATGGGCAGGCACCTGTAATAATTTACCATAATCTGCCGATAGTCAATTCTGCTCCCGACACTTTCCATATCAATCTGAGATTTTCGGAAGGACTGAATCCTAACTCCGTCAATACTGATTCTGTAATTATAAAAAACAATTCCGGCACTAAAATAAATAATATCAGCATAACTTACGACTCAAATTACAATGAAATATATATAAACGGTGTAACTGATTCAAACTATCTCACACGCGGTTCTAACTATACGGTTACTTTGACTAAAGATATTACTGACGTCGCAGGAAATAATCTCGAAGAAGAGTTTTCAAGATCACTTTCAATCGCAACAAGTCCCCAGATTCCCGGCAATACATCAATCTGGACAAATAATTATAATAACGGGTATAGAGTTGAGGTTGGAGACAGAATTTATATAGAATTCAATGAAAATATAACAACCAGTTTGTCATCGACAGTTATATTAGGAAAAACAACATTTGACCCGGATCCTGCTTTTTCCGGAATAACAGTTACAATATCCGGCAATCAGATTATTTATACTATCGGCAGTGTAGGTACAAACTCTCCTACTAACTGCACTATAAGCCTGAGCGCAGGTGATTTTTCTTCCGCAGTAGACGGCACGGCTTGCTCGGCTCAGACTGTCGCCTTTTCCGTACCGATAACAGCTGTAAAAAACTAATCAGACCCATCTGCTCTTAGCAAAAGCTATTCCCGTTTCAGAAACCTGAAGACCGTCTTCTCTTTCAAACAGCAGGCCTTTCTCTTTCATTGTTTCAGCTTCAGCTCTGATAACCGAACCTGTTAGCCCCGTTACTGTTTCAAGCTCATCAATCGAAACATATCCGCCGTCTGACGTTGAATGATAGATTTCATATAGGAGATCTTCTGATCGTTTATTCATTTCTTATTTCTTCTTTCGATTGATTCGGCTTTTGAATAACAGCATCCGCAGTAATTCTGACGGTAAAAATTATTTTCCTTCGATAATTTAACGCTTTCCGCGAAACCGCCGTTTTTCTTAAAATCAAACGGCATAAACTCAATTGCAAAAACAGATGAAAGTCTTTCACCTTCTTCAACAATCATCTCATAACTCTTGTGCGGACTGATGCTGAGAACAGTCGAAACAGCATCCATATTCATTTCTTTTGCATAGCGGAACGATTCTTCAAGACGCATAGAGATACACTTGCGGCATCTTTCGCTTCTCTCACCGTCATTTCGGTTTTCGTATGTCACATCAAGAAAAACTTTTGGATCGTACTTCCCTTCAGCAAAATTAATTTTTTCACGAGAAAGATACTTCTGCAATTCCATAAGACGCAGAGAATACTCATCAGCATCAGTGATATTCGGATTATAATAAAACACCGTAAGAAAAAAATCCTTTAAGACGGACAGCGGATACACCGCACAGGGAGCACAGCATGCATGAAGCAAAAGACTTTTCATTTAAGATAAAAATCAATAAATCTGGTCAATTTTTCGATGGATTCAGGCGATGATTTTTCTTCAAGCCATTCTATAAGAGAATCTTCAACCTCAATATCGCAAAATTCATGATTAATTATATATTTGGCTATATCGTATTTAATTTGATCAAATATGGTTTCGGCAACGCAGAAATTCCCCGGGCATGGACCTATAATATCCGATATTTTGGATATTATTTCGTGCTTATCGCACTCGCGTATTTCCTCACAGCATTTTTCAGGATAAATATCCTTAAATTCGCTTTTTCTTGAAATATACCTTTTCATTTAAAGAACTCTTCACGTCGCCCGGGCGAATAAACCCACAGCTTAAATTTTTAACCGATAGAAGGAATATAAGTTCATTTTTCAAAGCTGTCAACAAAATTAGAAATATTTTAACGAATGACAGCAGATAAAAAAGAAATATATCAGAAAATTATGAATTTCAAAGGAACACCGGCTTTTACGATAAGCTCTTTTCCGGAAGTATATATATCTCCGTCAATAGTATAATCAAAACTCTCCTTAGCCTTCACGCGCAGATAGGAACAGACCTCGTCGAAATGATTAGAATTCTCAATCCTCTGCCCGACCATAAGCTTCTGAAGTTCGCGGACAATCTGAAGCGGACGCATTCCGCTTATCAGAACATGAAACTTGCCGGGAATATCATTTGCCCTATATACGCTTGAAAAACCCATTCCGATGTTTTCAACTGTTCCGCCTATGACACACAGAACTTTTGAAAATTTAACGTCTCCGGCGTCGGTCTCAATTTCAGCATTCATTGTTTTTAAAAGAGAAAGATCAGATTCGTCAATGTTGGTTAAAGTCATAAACGCCTCGGCGAATGTTTTCCCGAGCATTCTCACATTCTGACGGAATCCTTTTTTTTCATAAACGTACACTTCATTTAGAATATTGGTTGTCAGCCCGAAACCGAAAAGAAAACCGCAACGCTCGCCGATCTTGATGGTATCACGCTGAATAATCCTCATTGATCTGCCGTGATTTACATGATTAGTAAAAAGCCTAAGCGCTTCTTCGCTTTTGTACTTCATTCCGATGCTTGAAGCGATATTATTCATAGTTCCGTCGCGCAGAAGAAGAATCGGCGGAATATTTTTTTTATAAACATTTATAATTGAAGTCACTACATGGTGAATGGTTCCGTCACCGCCCGATATTGCTATGTACGGATATTTTCTTTTTTTGAAGTTTTTGATCGCGGAATTAAGTTCATCTAAAGATTGAGTTGCCCTGACATCTGCAAGCTCACCGGCAATTTTTTTAAATTTATTAACCGATGAACAATTCGTCTTTTTATTCACCCTGGAATTAGGGTTGATTATAATTCCGATTGCCGCCATAAATACCCGCCCTCGAATTTTTCTGATATCACTACCAGAAACCTGCATTCAGATAATTCAATCTTTTTTTGCTTTACAGAAACTTTTAAGATCTTTTATTCTATTTAATCAAAAACAGATAAAAATAATCGGAGAATTAAATGATTCAAGTAAAACAATGCCCGGGATGCCGTACGGACAATGTCATCCCGATAGAATACGGAATTCCGGACATGGAAATGATCAAAAAGCATGAAGCCGGAGAAATCTATCTCGGCGGACCGGACGACGAAGATGCCAAAGAAGCATGGCACTGCCTAAACTGCGGACTGAATTTCAGGTAATTGAATTTTTTATAATTTTTTTATTGAATTATTAAAAGAAGCGCCTATAATAATCAGACTAATCTTCCGGAGGATTTTATGGCCAAGGCAATGTCTCTGCAGAAAGCATACGATACGAACCAGGTTCCATTCGACGGCGCATTTATCATTTCTTCATTTTTCAGAGGACAGAGTTATTATTCAATCTACGAAATAACTGCTTACAAAAACGTAAAAGACGTTTACAACAGTCCTGACGGCTTGACTTTTAAAACCGACGGAAGCAGAACTCACATGCTTATTGAACCCGCATCTTACAATGAAAAATATACTGAGCCAGCCATGAGAGATGCCCAGAGCATGATTCCTTACCGGTTCAGCGAATGTACTGTTTTGACCGGAAAGCGCATGGAGAGAATTATAATACCAAAAGCTCCAACCATGCTTTACAGCTCTTTTACTATTCTCAACAATGACGGCGATAATTATTCTTTTCTATTTCTTCCGAGCCCTGATGTGTATCTAGCAATAAAAAAGTTTTTTCAGGATGCTCTCTACAACGATACAGGAATGAGAAAGGAAGACTGCCTCAAGGCTTCAGATGCGCTGATGGAAACCATCAAACAGTTCACAATTTGGCACGCTTGAGCTCAAAATATGTTTGACAAGGTATCGGCCTGAAAGATTCTTTCACATTATGACTGAAGACAGTGAAAGTAGCGGAAATCCCTTTGTGTTTTTGAAACGGTTTTTTTCATTCAGAAAAAGTCCCCTGAAAAACATCGATTACAATGAAATTGAAGATTCCCAGAAAGAAATGATAAAAGGCATTCTTGATCTTTCAAGCATGAATGCCCGTGAAATTATGATACCGCGCGTTGATATTACAGCCATCAGCGTTACGGAACCTCTTAATGAAATCGCAGATGTCATTCTGGAAGCAGGACATTCAAGAATTCCAGTATATGACGGTAGAATTGACAATATCTGCGGAATTCTTTATGCAAAGGATCTGCTTGAATTTATAGCCGAACCTAAAAAGAAATTTGAGATAAAAAAAATTCTCAGAAAACCTCTTTTTATACCTGAAACTATGCCGTTGAATGAACTTCTCATAGAATTCAAAAAGCGTCATCAGCACCTTGCAATAGTTGTCGATGAATACGGCGGAATTGCCGGTCTCGTTACAATGGAAAACGTACTTGAAGAAATAGTCGGCGATATCATAGACGAATTTGATGAAAATGAACCGGCAGAACTCGTAAAAATCAACAGAACAACGTATGAGATTGATTCAAGAATGTCCCTTTACGATTTAAACGATACCCTATCTCTTTCTCTTCCGGCGGAAGAATTCGATACCATCGGCGGACTTCTTCTGGATATATTCGGCAGAATTCCTTCTAAAAACGAAACTATTGAGAGAGACGGTATTTTGTATAAAGTTAAAGACATAAAAGGAACAAGAATTGTCCGCATATTAATGACAATCAGCGCCAAAAAGTCAAAAAATCAGTAATGAAGATTTCTAAATACCGCGGCATCGTTTTAAAGACTTCCATAATAAAAGAGGCCGATGTATGCGCGTCAATTCTAACACCCGACGGATGCGGAAAATTCATCTTTAAGGGACTAAAGAAAAGCAGAAAACGCGACACGGCCGCAGGATATCCGGGAAGTATAATCGAATTTAATGTATATGAACGCGGAAGTTTTATTCCGATCGTTTCAAATTTTTCTGTCGTATTCTTTCCATCTAATATTACTGCTGATTTTTCAAAGCTCGCAGCGATGAACTGCATGCTTGAAATAATTTTCAGAACTACAGCAGAAAAAGATCCCCACTCCAACATGATTACTTCTGCTGAAAAATATCTTAATTTATTTAATTCCGGCAGTTCGCCTTTTGACATTTTGAACATGTTCATACAGGAATATCTTTCCATTCATGGGATAATGCCTGATCTGAATAAATGCTGTCACTGCGGCAACACCTCAGGGCAAATGCATCTATCCATCCGGAATAAATCACTGGTCTGCGCGAAGTGTTCAGATGAAAAAATAATTGCCCGTTTTACCCTTGAATCCGATGATGTCAAATATATCGGCGGCATTATCGAAAACAGAGAAATTCTAACAGACGCCAGAAAATCGGCATTAGCGCTTTTATTTCTGAATTACATAGAAAACTATTATCACGTGGAATTTAATTCCAAAAAAATATTCGGAGGAATTTATGATTGAACGTTACAGCAGAAAAGAAATTGCAGACATTTGGTCGCTTTCAAACAAATACAGAATATGGCTTGATATAGAAATCGCCGCATGCGAAGCGAATGCAGATGAAGGGATTATTCCTCTTGAAGATCTTAAAATAATAAAAGAAAAAGCAGACTTTGACGTAGACAGAATCAATCAGATTGAATCGGAAGTACATCATGACGTCATTGCGTTTCTAACAAGCGTCAACGAACACGTAGGCGAATCCGGACGCTACATTCATTACGGGATGACATCTTCGGATATAGGAGATACGGCTCTCTGCATTCAGATGAAACAGGCAGGTGAAATTCTAATCAAAGATATCGAACAGCTGATTGAAGCTTTGCGGCTTAAATCTCTTGAATACAAGAACATCCCATGCATGGGAAGAAGCCACGGAGTACATGCCGAGCCTACAACTTTCGGCATGAAAATGCTCCTTTATTACAAGGCTTTCGAGCGTTCACTTGAAAGAATGAAGCGCGCGGTTGAAAATGTTTCATACGGAAAACTCTCAGGCGCGGTCGGAACCTTCAGCAATATTTCATGCGAAGTGGAACGAAAGGTCTGCGAAAAAATGGGACTAAAAGCCGACGAGGTTTCAACACAGGTAATTCAGCGCGACCGTCATGCGGAGTATATGTCCGCTATTGCGATTACGGCCGCATCGCTTGACCAGTTGGCAACGGAAATCCGCCATCTTCAGAGAACAGAAGTACGCGAAGCGGAAGAACCGTTTCAGAAAGGACAGAAGGGCTCATCGGCAATGCCTCATAAAAGAAATCCTATTCTCTGCGAAAGGATCACCGGTCTTTCGCGTGTTATAAAATCAAATTTAATGACGGCTCTTGAAGACGTTACTTTGTGGCACGAACGCGATATATCCCATTCTTCCGCAGAGCGCGTGATTCTGCCTGATTCTACTGTAACTCTTGACTATCTTCTTCATAAAATGATTTTCATAATTTCGAATCTTCACATATATCCCGAGAACATGACTGCAAACATTAACAGAACCGGCGGACTTTTCTATTCACAGAGAGTTCTTTTAAAGCTGATCGAAAAGGGAATGTCTCGCGAAGACGCGTACAAAACAGTTCAGACCGCATCAATGGAAACCTGGGCAGGAAAAGGCAGTCTCATGGATACGCTCAAAACAACCGACGCAGGGAAAATGATTTCAGACTCGGAATTTTCCGAACTCTTTGATATCAATTACTATCTCAGAAACATTGATTCAGTTTACAAGAAGTGCGGACTGATATAATGCGCTTTTTCATCGAAACTTTCGGCTGTCAGATGAATAAAAATGACAGCCTTATGATGGAAGCATCCCTTCTTTCTTCAGGGTTTGTACCCGCAGAAAGACAGAATGATGCAGACATAGTTATTTTCAATACATGTTCAGTCCGGGACTCTGCAGAGCGCAGAGCCAAAGGCCGCTTAAAAGAAGCGATGGCTCAAGTCCGTGAAAGAAAAGGCATCGTCGTTGCAGCCGGGTGCATGGCGCAGAGAATTCCTGAGTTTCTTACAAGCAGCAAATACTGCAGTATAGCTATCGGAACATACCAGTCACCTTCAATCGGAAGAATAATTGAGAACTATCTGAACGGCGATAAAAGACGGATATTTGATTCATTTGATGAAAACGATTATGCCGGCAGAATTTCGGGAACAACAGAAGGCTGGCATAAATGGATAACTATTACACACGGCTGCGAAAACTTCTGCACCTACTGCATTGTTCCTTATGTCCGAGGTAAACTGATTTCAGCACCATCCGGCGATATTTTATCAAGTATCAATTCTGCTGTCAAAAACGGAGCAATTGAGATAACACTTCTCGGGCAGAATGTAAACCAATACGGTCAGGATAACGGAGAAATTCCTTTTTACAAGCTTCTCGACAAATCTGCTAAAATAGAAGGAATAAAGCGCATCAATTTTCTAACGAGTCATCCCAAGGATTTTGATACGAATATCATAGAAGTCATAAAAAACAATGAGAATATTTCCAGATCAATACATCTGCCTCTTCAAAGCGGATCGGACAGCATTCTAAAACAAATGAACAGAATTTATTCTTTTGCGGATTACATGAAAATAATTGAAAAAATAAAAGAACTTCCTGATTTTTCAATTACGACAGACCTTATAGTCGGTTTTCCGGGCGAAACGGGTAAAGATTTCGAAGAAACCATTAAAGCCGTAAGGCTTGTTCAATACGATGAAGCCTTTATGTACGCGTATTCTCCCCGCGAATCAACTCCGGCGGCAACATTCAAGAATCACCTTGACAAAAAAATAAAATCAGAAAGACTAAAGATTCTAATAGAGACACAGAGAGAAATTTCAGTGTTGAAACTCAAAGCCCGTATCGGGCGGACAGAATCTGTGATTATAGAGGGAATCAGCCGCAAAAATGAAAATGAAGTTTACGGGAAAAGCTTTCTTGCTCATCCGGTTATCACTTCCGGAAATTCATCCGATACCGGGAAACTGCTGAATGTCAAAATTGATTCCGTTAAAGGTTCTGCTCTTATCGGTAATCGCGTTATATAGTCAGCTTATTTTAGCTGACGAGAAAGGCGATCTGATAAATCTTTCAAACGCATTTAATAACAACACTTATACACGTAAACTCGGAGATGATTTCATAAAAAAATATCCGAGAAGTCATAATCTTGACATCGTGCATTTTTTTTCAGCTGAAACTGAAACTAATTTGAAGAAAAGCGAAAAGGATTATCTCATTTTTATACGCCTTTATAAAAAAAGCGATTTTACGGAAACCGCTTATTTCAGAATCTGCGGAATTCTTTACTTGTCCAACAAAATTGATTCACTCATTAGACAATCAAACGACTATCTTTATCTTTTTCCGAAGGGAAAATATAGAAAGGATATTTCGTTACTTTTAATAAAAGCATATCTTCTTTCACAGGATTATTCAAAAGCCGAACAGATTATCCGTAAAGAAAATATTACCGGTTCAATTCTTTCTGATTACGCCCAATACAGAAATTATCATAAAAGAGGCTTTATTGCAAACGCGAAGAATAATGCTGACGATCTTTATTTTGCAGGGAACATCCTTGAAAAAAGCAAAAAAATAAATGAAGCTTTTTCCGCGTATTCCGATGTAATCAAATTATTTCCGAAATCGCCGGAAGCCTTTTCTTCCAAAAAAAGAATTACACAGCTAATGCCGTACAAGCCTGTTTGGGTAAACAGATATCTCTCCATTTCTGAAGACGGAATTGACATATCTCCATCTACCGAAATCACACCTATCAATGGCGGAGAATACTATTGTGTTGAAATCGGCCCTTTCTATAATCTTGCCGAAGCAAAAAAAATACGCGTTGAAATACGGAAAGACTACGGAAGCTCTGTAATCGTTAAGCGGCCGAGAGAATTTGCTATTTATATCGGAAACTTTTCAAGCCCTGAAGATGCACTGGATATAAAAATACGCCTTTCCGAAGAGCTCGGATTTAACGGCCATATTGTGCTTGTCAGAAAAAACGGAAAAAATGAATATTATAGCGGAGAATGAGATGGAACAGAAGCTTACCCCGTTAATGAGACAGTATCTCGAAATAAAAGACAAGCATCCGGACGAAATTCTTTTTTTCCGCCTCGGTGATTTCTATGAAATGTTTTTCGATGATGCAAAGAAAGCTTCATCTATTCTTGATATAGCTCTTACCAAACGTCACGAAACTCCCATGTGCGGTGTTCCGTATCATGCATCTGAAAACTATATTCAGCGGCTCATAAAATCAGGATGCAATGTAGCGATATGCGAACAAACCGAATCTGTTCCAAGCGACGGAACAATAGTCAAACGCGAAGTTGTCAGAATAATTACGCCCGGAACAGTTACCGAACCTAATCTGCTTTCATCCGAATCAAATAACTTCATCACATCAATTATTATTTCAGAAAACAATTCAGCTATTGCCGCGGCCGACATCTCTACAGGTGATTTTTTTATAAGCGTTATTGATAATTCTTATGATTCATTCAGAGGCGAGTTATCAAAATATAATCCGGTCGAATCATTGTTCTATGATCTTACCGGGAAAGCCGATGACCGCTTTTTCAATTATCTCAAGATTAAAAACATCAAACCGGCATCAATAAGCGAATGGCTTTACGATGAAGAATACCTAAAAGAAAGAATTCTCTCTGCACTTAAAATTACCAGCCTCAAAGGGATAAATCTCAACGAAAATTACGAAATTGCCGCGGCAGGTTCATTAATTGAATATATCAAATCAAGGAGCAGAGATGCTGTAGACATTCTCAAGATGCCTAAGTTTGAAAGCACTGACTCTGAAATGATACTTGATGAATCCGCGATCAGCAATCTTGAAATAATGAACTCGCAGGCTGATGGGACAAAAGCCAGATCTCTTGTTTCAATTATTGACAAAACAAAAACATCTTCAGGAAAACGCTACCTTGAGAAATCAATTCTGCGTCCCCTTTCAACCAAAATTGAGATAAATAAGAGACTTGATAAGGTCGAAGAACTCTTCTCAAATCACTCTCTTCTTTCAAACATAAGAACAGCTTTATCTGCAATACGCGACATAGAAAGAATATTTTCAAGAATAAGCGTTAACAAGTATATCCCTGCTGATTTCGTAAATCTATCCGAGTCGCTGAAAAACTCATCGGTTTTCAAAAAACTTCTGGCTTCAACCAATCATTACAAAGATGTTGCCGAACAGGTTAATGAACATCATGAGCTTATAACTCTGATTGATAACGCAATAATGAATGAACCTGCGATTTCTGTCGAATCAGGCCGCGTTATAAATCAAGGCTACGATGCCGAACTGGACAGATTGTATTCTCTCAAAAATGATGCAAAAGATTTTCTTTTAAAATATGAATCAGAAGAAAAAGAACGCCTGGGAATACCCACTCTCAAAATCAGATATAACAAAGTTTACGGTTATTATATCGAAATCAGCAAAGGGCAATCAGACAAAGCACCGTCAGATTATCTTAGAAAACAAACCCTTGTTAATGCGGAACGTTTCACTACCCAAAAGCTTCAGCTTTTTGAGACAGATGCGCTTTCAAGCGGAGAAAAAGCGGCTGAACTCGAAAAGAAAGTAATTGAACAAGTCAGACAGAAAGTATTATCCGAAAAGAATATTATTTTTGCCACAGCTGAATTTTTCGCACAAATTGATTTTTACGCTTCTCTTGCTCAATGCGCACTTGAGAACAAATACGTCCGTCCGGAAATAACCGACAATGAACTTAAAATAAAAAACGGCAGGCATCCGGTAGTTGAGAGTTTTCTTAAAGGCGAACCTTTTATCCCGAACGATGTTGAATTTTCAGAGAATGCAGTTTTAAAAATAATAACAGGTCCGAATATGGCGGGTAAATCTACATACATACGAATGGCGGCCGTAATCCAGATTCTTGCTCAAACCGGTTCATTTGTTCCTGCTGAAAACGCCGAACTGCCGGTCTGCGACAGGGTTTTTGCAAGAATAGGCGCGTTTGACAATATCGCAAGAGGAGAATCAACATTTCTCGTAGAAATGACCGAAACTGCTTCTATTTTGAACAGCGCTACAGAAAAATCATTGATTGTAATGGATGAAGTCGGAAGAGGAACATCGACCTATGACGGTATGTCTATAGCCCAAGGGATTGTAGAATTTACAGCATGGAAAATTAAAGCAAAAACATTATTCGCAACACATTATCACGAATTGACCGCACTTGAGGACGGAAAAACAATAGAAAATCTTACTGTCTCGGTAAAAGAAACAATTCACGGCGTTGAGTTTCTGCACAAGGTAGTTAAGGGATTTGCGGGTAAAAGCTACGGAATTCATGTTGCTTCTCTCGCGGGAATACCTAAAGAAGTCACGGAAGCCGCTAAAAAATATTTAAGGAAACATGAAAAAACACAGCTCAAACGTCCGGAAATTAAAAAAAGCATCGACGAAGAACCTGATCTTTTCAGCGAGAACAGCAAGGCAATTGCTGAACTTAAAAATCTTGATACTGACAGGATAACCCCGCTTGATGCGCTAAATGAAATAAATAGAATCAAAAAACTTATTTAATTTCCAGTGATTCGATTATAGCGTCTTTAAGGTCTGATATAAGATACGGTTTTCGAAGTATAGCCTTGAATCCGAATTTCCGGTACTCTGACATTACAGGATCATCGGAATAACCGCTTGAAACTATTCCGGCAGCATCCGGATTAATTTCAAGAATTTTATCCATTACGTCCTTCCCGCCCATACCGCCGGGGATAGTAAGATCAAGTATTACGGCATCATAATATTTTCCGGCATATTTTGACTTCAGATAAAGCTCAAGTGCAACTGAACCTTCAGAAACAACATCGCATTTCTGTCCCAGATTATGAAGAAAATTGGTAATCAATTTTTGAATATCCGGATCATCTTCAAGAACAAGAAAGGACATTCCTGAAGGTAAACTTTTATCGTGAACAGTTTCTAAAACATCAACTGCCCCTTTTGAGATTGGAAGAAATATATTAAAAACCGTTCCCTTGTTTATAACTGATTTTACGATTATATTTCCGCCGTGCTTCTTAACTATTGCAATTGAAGTCGAAAGCCCCAAGCCGGAACCTTTTTCCTTGGTGGTGAAATATGGATCAAATATTTTATGAACAATATTTTCAGGAATACCGCAACCAGAATCAGAAATAGAAATTCTGACATAACTGCCGGGACTTAAATCATATTCATTATCACTTTCTGCATCATATATATCCAGAATAATTCCTATTTCGCCGCCGCCCGGCATAGAATGGACAGCATTCAATATAACATTATTCAACACCTGGTTTATTTGACCTGAATCCATATCAACTATAACATCTTCTACTATGAAGTTGAATTTCGGCTTAGCATTGCTTCCGGCTAAAATAAATTTCGCACTTTCTTCAACTAAAGGTTTAATGTGCTGGGTTTTCTTTACGGGGTGTCCGCCTTTTGAAAAAGTTAAAAGCTGTTGGGTAAGATTTTTCGCTTTATCAACTGCTGATAATACCTGATTCAAAAGAATTTCATTTTTTAATATCGACTGTTCCTTTCTCATTTGCAGAAGATTAATATTTCCTCCTATAGCTGTAAGAATATTATTGAAGTCATGAGCTATTCCTCCGGCAAGAAGAGCTAACGAATCAAGATTTCGTTTTTTTATCAGTTCATTTACCGCTGCTTCTCTTCTTTTTATTTCTTCAACAAGATCTTCATTAACAGATATCAGTTTCTGTGTACGCTCGCCTATCAGCTTTTCAAGATTTGATGAATAATTATTTATCTTACACAGAAGAGAATTTCCCTTAATAGCACCGGATATATGCTTACGGAGACTCTTGTAAAGAATATTCGGGTGATTCCCGAGATTGTATAAAACATAACCGACATCATCATCCGCAAGACATAGCGCATCAAGAAGAAGCTCATGATATTTATTTTTAAGCTCTTCAGGCAGTATTTCTTTCGCCGGATAACTTTTGAAATCATCAACAGGAAGATTTTGCTGATTTTCTATTCTAACCGTTAAATAGGCATTATCTTTATTTTCTTCATCATAAACAACGACAAATAAAGTTTCTATTCCGATATATTTGCAATAAGTCGAAAGCGACTTTCTTATAGACTGAATATCATAAGAAGAACTTAAATCTTCACCGATTTGAATCAAATATTCTTCTTCAGTTCTGCCTAAAATAGCATCTTTAACTGCAATAGATAATATTTTTGAACGGCAATATCCGCTCAAAAAAAATAATATTTTAGAAACTTCATCTTCATTTTTCTTCTCTGCAATTTGATACAAATAAAAGAAATATTTTTTAAAAAAACGGAGGTCATTTTCTTCAGAATAATTTGAAACAATCATAAATTCGAATTTCAGAATTATATTGATTATGCTCATTTTAGAAAGATCAATTTCTGAAAAAAACAGATAGAGTCTTTTTTTTAAGTTCTCACTATAATCAAACTCGTACTTTTCAAATGTTAAAAGTTTATCCGCAAAAGAAATATAATATTCTAAATCAATTTCACATTCGTCAGTAAAATAAGAACTGATGTCATATCCGAAAAAATCAAAATCATGCAGTTCCATACTGCCTGAAGATCTTCTTTTAATAAATTGAGTCGGAAATATAGCAGGTTTATGAATTTTCTTTCCGGAAAGTATAGCTTCTATTCCGTCAACTGCCGCGATACCTACCTTCTCAATGGGGTATGACACAGTTGTAAGCGGAGGAGTCATAAACTCTGATTCGTAGGTATTATCAAATCCGGATATTCTGACATCTTCAGGGATACGATAACCGCGGCGTTTTAACTCACCCATCGCGCCTATTGCCATTCGGTCATTAAAGCAAATAAGCGAATCAAAATCAATTTTGCGCTCATCAAGTAATACACGAACACCCTCAATTGCGCTGTCTGCGCTGAAAATCGCAAAATATATATTTTCATCCGGCAAACTGATTCGGCGCGAAGCCATTACGTTCCGCAGAACATTGAACCTTTCTGAAGAATCATAATTATTTACAGGACCTGCAATAACTGCAATTTTCTTTGTTTCTGACTGATCGATAATATGTTCAATAAGATCTTTGAAACCGGCTGAATTATCGACTCCAACAAAAGGTATTGAATCAATTTTTTCACCGATAATGATTAAAGGTTTTCTGGAATACGGAAGAACAAATTTCCGAGAGTCTTCATATGATGAAAAACTGAGGATACTGGAAATTATAAAGCCGTCATAATCATCAGGATCAATATATCCGTACAAACTGTTTCGTCTAACTTCCCATTCATGAGGCGAATTAAGTATACCGCCGTGAACCACGAAAAGTTTATCACCGTAATCATGAACTCTCTTATAAACACTGCTCAGCATAGTCTCGCCGAAAGGATTGGATAAATCTATTGAAAAATAGCAAATCCGTTTATTCATTTAAAAATGCTTTCTCCGCTTATAATAACGTCTTGCAACACATTATTATATGTGATGCAAATAAAAAAGTCAATTATAAGCAGTCAATTAGAAGAAAGCATTTTTTCTATAGATCATTCCTGTATGTTTTCGCGGTGGTGTTTCATGAATTGTCTTATAAATAAAACGATCAGCAGAATCAACGCAGGAAACAGAATAAAATAAAACTTATTTGCAAAATCAATAACTACCTGATAGCTTCCACCGAACTTATATCCAAGAGTAAAAAGAATTGCAGTTGTTGAGCATAATGCAAGAAAATCAATTATAAGAAAATGATGAAATTTCATTCCGAGCACTCCGCTAGTCATAAATACAGCATTTCTGAAACCAAAAGGTATGAATCATCCGAAAAAAAGAGTTTTTTCACCATATTTTGAAAAATACTGTTCCATGGTTTTAATTTTTTTTACAGGTATTATTTTAGCCATTCTTCTATGACGGAT